>DASPUW010000109.1:0-15231 GCA_035622675.1 Burkholderiales bacterium
GCGCTTCGTTCTGATCACGTCCGGCGCGAAGCTGCAGGAGGTGGCCGATCCGGCGCAGCACAAGGTGGTGGTGCGCGCGAGCACCAATCCCAAGTGTCCGCGCTGCTGGCATTATCGCTCGGACATCGGGTGGCACTCGGCGCACCCGCAGCTGTGCGGGCGCTGTATCTCCAATCTGTACGGACCGGGCGAGGCGCGGGTGCATGCTTGAGCGGCCAGTGTCGCGCCAGACGGATCGGCGCTGGATGGCGTGGCTGGCGTTGAGCGCGGTGGTGGTGATGCTGGATCAGCTGTCGAAGCAGCTCATGCAGGCGTTGCTTCTGCCCGGCCAGTCCATTCGCGTGACGCCATTCTTCGATCTGATGCTGGTGTTCAACCCAGGGGCGGCTTTCAGTTTCCTCAGCTCGGCTCCGGGCTGGCAGCGCGAGCTGTTTATCAGCATCGCGCTCGTTGCCAGCGTGGTCATCGTTTACCTCGTGCGCAAGCACGCCGGCGATCGGTTGTTCTGCCTGGGTCTCGCGCTGATCCTGGGCGGCGCCCTCGGCAACGTGGTCGATCGGCTGCACCTCGGGGCGGTGGTGGATTTCCTGTATTTTCACGTGGCGCAGTACTACTGGCCGGCCTTCAATCTCGCGGACAGCGCCATCACGTGCGGAGCGGCGCTGCTGATCTGGGACAGCCTGCGGCGCTCTCGCGCAAAGCCGGCCTGACTGGATCCGACTTACCCTGTGCTTACGCGGCAGTTTTCCCGTTGACGCATGCGCGCTTACGAGAGTATCTTCGCCCAAGTTCAGTTTCGCGGAGACTGTAGTTGGACAGTCATTGTTGTAGTCGCAGCGTCTCTGCCTGAGCGGACTCGGCGTCCCGTAACACAGTCCTCATAGACTGCCCGCCGGCCTTCCTCTCAGACAGAGACCCAAGGAAGGTCGGAGCAGTCGCCGCGAATGCTGTCGCGTCCGCGGCCGTTTGCTCCAGCCTAGACAGCGTTTCAATCTTGCGGCGAGGCGAGCGGTGTTGCGCTCGGCTTGCCTCGGCGAGCTTTGGGAGACGCCAATGCAAACGACCACTCCAACCCAGCGCGTTCTGGCCCCGCTGGCCGCGCTGATTCCCGCGCAGCCGGCCGCTCCCGCTGCGGAATCGATCGCTGAGCTTAGGGAGTACGCGCGCCTGTCGCCGGATCTGGTGCTCGAGAGGCTGCACAGCTCGAGTGAAGGTCTCCTGTCCCGGGAGGCCATCGACCGGCTATCGACCTACGGTCGCAACGTCGTCGCGCACGAGGCGCACAAGAGCGCGGCCCGCCGGCTTCTGGAATTGTTCTGGACGCCGCTGTCCCTGCTGCTGCTGACTTTGGCCGCCGTCTCGTATCTCACCGGTGAGATCAAGGGCGCGGTGGTCATCGCCCTCATGGTCGCGCTGGCTACCGTGCTGTCCTTCGTCCAGGAGTTCCGTTCCAGCAAAGCGGCCGAGCGGCTGCGCGCGATGGTCAGCACCACGGCCACGGTGCTGCGTATGGATCCGCGCAAGGGCGTGCCCGAGGAGGTTACGCGGTACTTCGAGGTCAAGCTGCACCCGCAAGGGCCGAAGCGCGAGGAGGTGTCAATCGATCGGCTGGTCCCGGGCGATGTGGTGACGCTTTCGGCCGGGGACATGGTGCCGGCCGACGTGCGCCTGCTGAGCGCCAAGGACCTCTTTGTCAACGAAGCAGCTCTGACCGGCGAAGCGATGCCGGTCGAGAAATTCTCCACCTTGAGCGGCGAGCTGCCGAAGTCGCCGCTCGAACTGCGCAACCTCTGCTTTATGGGCACCAACGTGGTGAGCGGCACTGCTCTCGCCGTGGTCGTCGCCACCGGGGCCCGCACCTATTTCGGTGCCGTCGCCTCCACCATCACCGGGCAGCGTCAATTGACCAGCTTCGACCGCGGGGTGCACCGCTTCATCTGGCTGATGATCCGCTTCATCCTAGTGATGGTCCCGCTGGTGTTTCTCATCAACGGCTTCCTCAAGCACGATTGGATGGAGGCGTTTCTGTTCGCCGTTGCGGTCGCGGTCGGGCTCACCCCAGAAATGCTGCCTATGATCGTGACCATCAATCTGGCCAAGGGCGCCATTGCGATGTCGCGCAAGAAGGTCATCGTGAAGCGCTTGAACTCCATTCAGAACTTCGGCGCAATGGACGTTCTGTGCACCGACAAGACTGGCACGCTGACGCAGGACAAGGTGATTCTCGAGCGCCATGTCGACATCTTCGGAGAGGAGAGCGAGCGAGTCCTCGAGTACGCCTACCTCAACAGTTATTACCAGTCGGGCCTGAAGAACCTCCTGGATGTGGCGGTTCTCGAGCGTGCGGAGGTGCAGGCGCAACTGCAGGTCGCGACGCGCTACGCCAAAGTCGACGAGATTCCGTTCGATTTCCAGCGGCGCCGCATGTCGGTGGTGGTCGAGCAGGACCACGCCACCCATGTGCTCATCTGCAAGGGAGCGGTCGAGGAGGTCTTCAATGTATGCACGCGCGCCGAGCGGCACGGGGAGGTCGTCGCCCTGGCGGACGAGCATTCAGAAGAGCTCGGCGCCGTGATTCGCGAGCTGAACGAGGACGGTTTCCGCGTCATCGCGGTTGCGTATAAGGAGGTCCCCGCCGGGCAAGCGGTCTATTCGATCAAGGACGAATGCGACCTGATCCTGGTGGGCTACATCGCGTTTCTCGACCCGCCGAAGGAGTCGGCCGCGGCGGCGCTGCAGGTGCTGCGTGCGCACGGCGTCGCGGTCAAGATCCTGACAGGAGACAACGAGATCGTCACGCGCAAAGTCTGTCGCGACGTGGGGTTGGACGTGGAGCGCGTAGTGCTCGGCTCGGAGCTCGACGCTATGTCTGACGACGCGCTTGCGACGCTGGCCGAGAATACCAGCGTGTTCGCCAAGCTCTCGCCGCAGCAAAAGGCGCGCGTGGTCAACGCGCTGCACTTGAGAGGGCACGTAGTCGGGTTTCTCGGCGACGGCATCAATGATGGCCCGGCGCTCAAGACGGCGGACGTCGGGGTTTCCGTGGACACCGCCGTGGACATCGCGAAGGAATCCGCGGACATCATTCTGCTGGAGAAGAACCTGCTGGTGCTGGAAGAGGGCGTGGTCGAAGGCCGCAAGGTGTTCGGCAACATCGTCAAGTACATCAAGATGGGCGCCAGCTCTAACTTCGGCAACATGTTCAGCGTGCTTGGCGCGAGCGCGTTCCTGCCTTTTCTGCCGATGGCGCCGGTGCAGATCCTGTTCAACAATCTGCTCTACGACTTCTCGCAGACGGCGGTGGCAACCGACAACGTCGACAAGGAGTACGTGGAAAAGCCCAGGAAATGGGACATCGGCAATATCGGCCGCTTCATGCTGTTCGTCGGCCCGATCAGCTCGCTGTTCGACTACGTCACGTTCTTCGTCCTGCTCCACTACTTCCACGCGTGGGACAACCAGAGCCTGTTTCAGACCGGCTGGTTCGTCGAGTCTCTGCTCTCGCAGACGCTCATCGTGCACGTGATTCGCACCGGGAAGATCCCGTTCCTGCAGAGTCAGGCCAGCGCGGCGCTCCTTGGGACCACCACCGCCATCTGCTTGCTCGGGCTGTGGCTGCCCGTATCGCACTTCGCGCCCGCGCTGGATCTCGTGCCGCTGCCGCGAGAGTACCTGCTGGCGCTGCTGGGCATCCTCGCTGCCTATCTCCTGCTCACACAGCTCGTGAAGACCTGGCTGGTGAAGCGCTTCGGGCTGAGCTGAGAATTCCTGCCAGGCAAAGAAAAGGCCCCGTCCGTGGACGGGGCCTCGAGTGAAGGGCGTACTGATATCAGTGCGGGGTGACCTCGCGCCAACCAGCACGTTTGGCCGTCATGTTGTTGGACGGCGGGTGAGGCGGCTCTTGGTTAATGCCCGATTTGGAATCCACTACGACAATGCCAAGATTGCGGGTCGAAGTCTGATAGATCGAGATACCCACCATTTCGGCGCCCTGCAATTTCATCGCGACGATGCCGCTCGGCGCGCTGTTGGTGTATTGGCCTGTCTTGTAGTCGAACTGGTAGAAGAAGCTGTCGCCCCCGACAGCGCAGCCACCGCCGGTCGCCGGCACGTTGGTCGCGACGATCAGGTCTCCGAGCACCAACTGGGGATCGACGTTTACCCGCTCACCAGGCGAGTCACCCGCCGGATTGAAGTCCACGTACCATCCGTTACTGGAGGCCCAGTTCACAGCGTTGGTCGACGTGCTCCGCGTCAAACTGGATACCACCGTGATGGTCTGCTTGACGAGCGCATTGGCCGGGTTACGCAAGTTGCCGTACAACGTATCGGCACTGCTCTGGGGCGCGATCTTGAAGGCGTAGAGCGAGTTTTGCCAAGCGTCGGTGCTGGGCGGCACCCAGGTGGCCGGGTCGGTGAGGTCACTGATGCCCAGGTAGCGACCGGTGCCCACGAACAGCGCCGGGTAGGTGTTATCGATTAGACCCAAAGCAGGCTTGGTCGTGATTGGCTGCGGCCGGTTGGAAGCATCCTTGGCTTGGCCGATGTTCTTGGGCGCGGGGATCGACATGCTGCTTAGGTCGAACTCCCAGATGTTGCCTTGTAAGTCACCGCCGTAGGCTGCGCTCGCCGTATTGTCGGTCAAGAAGGTGTCCACCCAGACGTTGACCTTAGCTAGCCCGCCGGGCGTCGTCAAACTGCCCCAACCGGTGGCGATCTTTTTGAGCATTTGGCCGGTCACGGCATCGAGCACGTAGAGGTACTCGCCACCGTTGCCCGGGCTGACGTTGTTGTAGCCCGATGTAACCAGCACCACCCATTTACCGGCGATCTTGGTGATGATCGGATTGCCGTAGCTCAGCCCCACGTCCGTGTCAGACGTGACGCTGCAGATGGAGCTGTCATTGCAGAACTCCCACAGCCCCTGAGGCGCCATCGGATTGGTGACGTCCAGGGCGTAGTATCCCCGACCGCCGCTGTTCAATCCCCCCACCAGGATGGTCCGCCAGTTAGCGCCGTCGAAGACGTCCATGGAAGTTGGCGAGCCGTCCACATAGAACTGGTGCTTGGCGGCGTACTGGGAGTCCGCCAGCGGCCACATGTTGGACATGACCATGCGCGGGACATACGCCCACAGCTCTACGCCGGAATTGGCATTGAACGCGTGCAGCATGCCGTCGTTGGCGCCGACGTACAACACCGGAGTGCGGCTAACCATGGAGCTCGCCCACTGCTGGTAGCTCATGGACCCGCTCGGGACGTCATCGACGAAGTTCATGCGGGGCTTGCCCACGAACCAGGGGGCCGCGTTTACCGTATCCCCCAGCGAGAACGCGCGATCGCGGTACACAGACCCCTCGAACTGCGTCTGCCCGCGCAGGAAGTTGACCATGTTGTCCCCGCTGTTGGCGGCGGGCAGCTGGGTCACTGGATCGAGCATCGAACACTGCGAGAGATTGGTTAGCGGAACGCACTTGTTGTCGAACCAGGCCTTCTCGCTGCTGGTTAGGTTGGCGTACTTGAAAAGTTTCAGCCCGTTCGTGCCGCCGGTGGGTGCATAGGTGTAGATAGTGCGCGTATCGGAGCTCGAGCTGACCTGGGCTTGCACTTGCGCCTTGGCCGACCACAGCACAGCAGACTGCACGGCGCCGCTCACCGGGTCGATCTGGTAGGCCTGAATCTCGCCGTTCCACTGGACCGTGGTATAGGAGGATTTGAACAGCAGCCGGTCTGTCGGCGTGATGTTCGGACTGCTGGTTGCTGCGGCCGAGCCCGACGCGTTGCGCTGGTTCAAGCTGTTCAGCGCGCTGAACAGCCCGTCCTGCACCGCGGCGGTGTCGCGGGCGTAGAAGAAGGCGCCGTGGCCGTTGACCGAGGCATGCCACAGGTCGTCCAATGCTGCCGGGCTTTGCGCACCCGGTGTCGGCCAGCGGCACTGCGGATCCCAGCTGCAGTTGCTCGAGGCGTTAACGACATTGAAGTAGTCGCCGGACGACGCGGTCGCGTAATCCTTGCGCCAATTCATGTATCCTTCCGACATGCCCAGCCCGAACGTGGTCATGTGCTGCCAGTTGGCCGGATCGGTCGGGCTGGTAGGCACGTTGTCGGTCCCCACGTCCTGATTCTTGGACCCGAGTGTGCCGGTCGCTCGCAGATCGGTGACATAGTAGTACTGGGCCACGTCGGCGAGCGTGCCGGTGGTGCTCAACGTGTTGCCGCTGGCGTCTGTGAAGGTGTTGGCGGCGGAGTAACCGTCCCACGCTCCCGCGCACACCGAGTGCGGATCGGTCGACACGCAATTCAACGTGTTGTCTTGGTTCCCCATTCCATCGGTGTCTTGATTGGTGTTGGTGTCGCTGATTTTCTTCCCGCCGCGGTGGTTCCAGTAGCCGTCTGTGGTCAGCAGCGCGAAGTTTTGCTGGCAGGAATACTCCAACGGGTCGGCGGCTTGTGAAGGAATCATGCCCTGGTTGATGCCGTCGTTCTTGCCTGCGAAGTAGCGTCCGGCGCGCGACAAAGCCGTCGGCAGCGGCGTGCCCCCACCCGGTGTCTGAGCATAGAGCTTGGTGTACCAGTTTTGCTTTTGCTTTCCAGGGGCGGGGTCGAAGTAGTCAACCCCCAGAAAGTCGTTGGTCCCCGGCGGGATCGCCGCATTGATGGTGAGGAAGCCCACTCGCACTTCAGACTTGTATGGTGCGAAGGCCTGACCGGCCGAGGCCTTCATCATCGGCATGCGGTGGTGGTAGTAGGCGAACCAGTTGGCGAAGTTGGTCATCTCCTCGTTGCCGGTGCAGACGCCGGTCGGCGGGGTTACTTTGTTGCCGGCGCAATCCCTGCGCGTGAGGCGGTTCGGATAGCTCCCGGCTCCCGCCGTGATTGTCGTCCTTAGGAACTTGCCGTAGCGCGGGTAGACGTAGCCGAGGTAAGTGGATCCCGATGGCGGAACCGGGTTGTACTTCCTCTGGCAGCGGTACAGGGTGCCGTTCCGCTCCATGATCGGTTGGATCTGATCCAGTCGGTTCGCGTCGAACTCGGTCAGGCAGAAGCGCACGGTCGCCGGGTAAATGTATGGGCTTGCCGGTCCTGACGCAGTGATACAGTCGCGGTAGTACTCGTCTTTGCAGTATTCCGTCGGCTGGAGCGTGTAGAAGAACGGGCTGCCCAGCAAGAGCTTGGGATTGGTGTACATCCCGGTCCTCTGAAAGTAGCCGGCGCCGGTGCTGGTGTTGGCGGCGGCGCTAGAGTTCGTGTACGCGAACGTGTTCGCCGTTGGCGCCGGGGAAGCGAGAACCGTCACGGTAGTCCCGGCGCTGGCGATGATGTCTGTGCTGGCTCCTGTCGTCATGCCGGTCACGAAGACCTTGATCTGATCGCCAACGACGAGGCCGTGATTTGGTGCGGTGACGTACACGGTGCACCGGCCGCCGGCTGCGGGGCTGCCGCTGCATGCGGCGTTCCCATTCTTGAACGCGACGATCAGATCATATGAACCGAACACGGGGCTGACCCCGGAGTAGGGGCTCGATGCTGCGAGCTGCTTTCCGGTCTGGGCGTTGGAGTAGGTGAATTGGTTCGCGCTGGTGGTCGTGATCGTGCAGGTCGAATCAGGCGAGGCGTTGCAGGTGCCCTTGGCGCTGATGTAATCGAGCCCGGTGGTCCCAGTCCCGCTGTTGGTGCGGGGGATGATCTTGAATGGCGCCGCGTACGCGGGATAGCTGCCGCCCGGGGTGATCGCTGCAATTCCGTGCGGACCCGCGGTCGTCACCGTGATCGTGGCGTTGCCGGAGAGGCGCCAGAATTCGCTCACCGGCGGCGCCTCGGGATAGCCGTTGTGCCCGGTCACGTTGGCCGGTGTCTGCTGGCTCTGGCCAACCGCGCTGGTGTAGAGGAACGGGTTGCCTGTCTGGGTGGGATCCGTCGCGTCCGACTGCCCGTTTCGGCGGCATATGCTTGGAGCGTCCGTGCTATTACGGCAATAGACTACCTCCGGAAACCGGGTCGTAATGGGAAGCGTGCTGTTGCCAATGCCGTTGGCGCTGACGCCGTCCCAATACCACTGCTTGGTGTTCGCGTTCGTCCAGGTCTGAGCCCCACGGGCCGGCCCAATCAGGTAGCCGTTGCTGTTAGTGGGGTCGACGGTGGTGGAACCGTTCTGGTAGTAGTTGTGGAAGGCGTAGGTCCCGCTGCCCACAACGTAGAAATCGTCACATTTGAAGGCGGAGGGAAATCCGTCGCACGGGACCGCAGTCCACGTCCCGTGGGGCCCTACCCAACCGGCGTTGGTGTTGTTGTCGAACGTGGTCATATTGGTCCCGTCATAGTTCAGCGGCGGGCTGTAGGTCACCAGCGGGTTGTAGTACAGGCCGTTGAAATCCGAGACGCCGAAGGGTGGATCGACGCGGTCACAATGATTGCCGCGCAGCCCGGTTGTGTCGGTACGCCACTTACAGTTGAACGCGGTGTCCCAGTACTTGCGCTCGGAAGCGCCCTGCTGGGTTTCGGCGTTGTCGGGCAGCGCGTCGAACCCCATGCTGCCCGAGTCGTCGAGAATGAACAGCAGGTTGGGCTTAGCAGTCCCGTTAGAGCTGCTGGCGAGCGGCGCATTGTAGATGTCGGTCGTTCCGGCCATGAGCGGCGCGGCGCCCGAGAGCGCTCCCGCGAGCACGGGGAATGCGAGGCGCGCGATGTGGATGCGGAAGTGGCGGTTCATGGCTTTCTCCTGAGTTGCCTGGTCGTGATCTCTGGTCCGAGGTTGCGAATTGGTTCCTTGGACCCTAGTAAAAAGATTGGATCTCACTGCTGTAGGGCCACGTCGAACTGCACGATGCTGGTTGCGCTGCGCGGCCCAGTTACCCGCGTCGTGATGCGGAAGAACACCATGGGTGCCGGAACGGGTTGGCCATCGAAGTAGCCCTTCCCATTCCCGGCCGCTCCGCCTGTCGCCTGAAGCTTGGCGCAATTGTTTGTGTTAACCGTGCCCGGCAGTTGGCATAGACGGTTAATGACGTATTCCACCTTGTTGCCGTTCGTCGTCCCAACCACCACCGAATTGGCCCACGACGCATCGTCGCTCCAGTCCGGTTCGTTGCTCGCGTCATATCCGACCGCTTTGTAGGCGCCCGTAGAGCTGTCGAGCTGACCGGTGTACTGCTGAGCCACCAGGTAGTTGATCGCTGCCGCGGCCCCGGAATCGGCGGCTTGCAGCGTGCTCTGCTTGAACGCGACGTTCCCGGAAATCAAATTGCTGGTGTCCACCGAACGCATGATGGCAACGCCCGCCATGGTCATGGCGACCAGCACGATCAGCGCAATGAACAGGACGACGCCGTGCTGCCTGCGCGGAAGCGCGAAGGATCGCGGCGCGCGCATCGCGCGCGACGCGCCATACCGACGAGCGGCGAGTGCTCTGCTCATGATGGGCTCCACAGCACATTGCGCAGAGGGACCGTGGTTTCGTACACCTGGTACTTGTAGCATTGCCAGTCCGCGCCGCTTCCGCTCACGTCGATCGGGCGGCCGAGGGGCGCGTCCGGACCGAATGCCCAGCGGACCGGGTAGGTATTGTTGGCGAGGCTGGGGTCGAACGCGGGCGTGGCGTCGCATGCCCCACCGCCAGTGGGCTTGAGCGGTGCCGCGCTGCGCGCGACTATCGCGACGCGCACGGTCTTCACTAACCTCCAGTCGGTCGAAGGCGTGGCCGGATACTTCGGTCCGCCGGCGGCGATCGGGTCCGGGATATAGCGGTCGATGATGCCGTCGTTGAGGATGAACGGAGACCCTTTGACCGTGTTGTTGTCTTTCCCGTCGTCCATGCCGTATTCGGCCTTGAGCTGGACGATCTGCTCGGCGATCGGTAGCCAAGTGGGCAGCTGATCCCACAAGTTCTGGACCACCAGCTTGTTATTCAGCCCCGGGTTCGCCAGCCCGGTTTGCACTGTGATCTGGTTGTAACGCGGCGGTCGTGACGGGTCGAGCAGCCAGCCAAGATTGATGACCTTTGCATTTTCGTCGAAGCACGGTACCCCGCACGGAATCCCCGCCGGATTGTTCCAGCGGGACAGCACGGTGGTCGACATATAAAGGGTCGGGTCCTGCGTGTAAGTGCCGTTGGCGGTTCGGAGCTCGTTGACGCTGACAGGATTGCCCCCGGGGTTCAGTGTGACTTCCGCGATCGTCGCGAGACAATTTACGCCGGGCTGACCGAGTATCATGATGTCGCCCGCGAGAAACCCGTACGGGTTGCCCACTTGGGGGTAGTCCGTCGCGCTGGTCATTGGGCCATATAGGTTTTGCGCGACAGCACTGTTGTTCGTCCCGCCGTACATCACGTTGATCACGTCCGGCGTTGGCCCCGTATTCGAGAAAATTTGAACCGCCGCGAGCGGATAAGGCGTCGGGTTCATGGGCACGTGTTGGTTGTCGTAAGTCACCATCTTGCAGCCATATAGCGCTGAGTCGTTGATCCCGAACCCCGCATGGCGCAGCTGGCGCTCGATCAGCATGAGGGCTTGGAGCCCATTGGTTTGCTGGTCGCTTCCGGCGGTGGTGCCGCGGCGGAACTCCTCGTTCACCGCGTAGACTTGGAAGATCACGACGGTGCCGATCAGCGCGAGTGCCATCGCCACCATTAACTCGATGACGCTCATGCCGCGAAGTGTGTCGCGAAGGTTATTGGGTTTCATTGCGTAGCCGTCCTGACTCTAGAGACTGATATAAGCAATCGTGCTGTAGGCGTGTGGCTGCGCGTTATTCGATTTATCGCGTGCCGCGCGCCAGCGCACCGTGACGACCACGCTGTTGTCCGGGTTCACGGTGATGATCGGCGGAAAGTCGCCCGCGCCGGTGCCGGGTAGGGTGCCTTGCACCGTGCTGACCCAGCTCGCGATCGCCGCGGGGGGGGCGCCGCTGCCCCCATAAGCGAACAGCGCGAGCTTCGGTTGAATTTGAGTCGGATTGGTGCCAACAAACCCCCACATCTGCCCGATCACACGATTGGCCAAGAAGGCGGCTTGGGTGCGGTACTTGGCTTCGCTCTGATCCTGAATCGCGGTGGCCTGCATTCCGACAATGGCCAGGATGCCCACGGAAAAGACCAGGATCGCGATCAATGCTTCGAGCAGCATGATGCCTGCTTGATTCTTGGCTCCGCGGATGGTCGGTCGCATGTTTTTTACCTGTCGATGACTTAGCAGCCGCGCGTGTCGCCGGCCGCTAGGTTTGGATCGCACATCCGAATCGTTCCAGACTGGCTCACGACGATGTTCAGCGGCCGTATGGCTGGATCGGAGAGCTGAGACGTGAACTGCAATGAACTCAGCCCGAGAGAGCCGTCGGTATTGGTGGTGGGTCCGCCCATGCTGTCGAAGGTCAGTGCGTATGCGCCTCCAGGTTGGGCGGTAACATTTACGTTACTGGACCCTTCGGCCGCGTACCGTTGCTGAACGGTTTTGTTTTCTCCCGCGCTGGGCTTGATGATGGTGACCTTCCACCCGCTCTGGGAGGTGAGCGCGAACTGCACCAGCTTGTTGCGACGAATGGCTTCCGCGCGCGCGAGCTGCATTCCGTTGAGCACGGCATCCGCGGCGTTTCGGATCTGGGTGTTCTGCATCCAGACTCTGAACGAGGGCACGGCGAGTGTGAGCAGGAGCGCAACCACTGCCAGCCCGATCAGCATCTCGATCAGCGTGACCCCACGGATGTGGAGACGTGTCAGCATGATCCGTCCTTCCTCCTGATCCAGCACGTATTGTTGGAAGTCCAACCGGAGGGCGCGCCAGTGGTCCTGCGGTTGTTAGCCTGATCGATCGTGAATACGAAATTGCTCAAACCACCGCTCGCTTGTCCCGTTGCGGTGATCGTGTAAGTCTGGTCGTTGATGGCACACGCATAATTGAAGTTGGTTGTGTTCGTGAGTGGGGGCGCGACTGTGCCGGCCGTGCAGGCGCCGTTGTAGGTGCGCGCATCCTGGTAGAACTGCTCCAACTTCACGCGCTGCGACGCGAGATTCGCATAGGCCTCGGTGAGCCTGCCGCGCGTCACATAGTCGCGGTAGGCCGGCAAGGCGACGGCGGCGAGAATTGCTACGACGGCGACCGTCACCAGCAATTCGACCAACGTAAATCCGTGAATCCGTTTCATCTGCTCACTCCTTGCCCATTGGGCAGTGCGAAGTCTATTCAGCGAGGTATCAGGGGGCAAAAGCCGCCGATGAAAGGCTGAAGTAAGCGAACGAGCGGCGAAGAGCGGTCGATTTCACGGCACGAGCGGCAGGGCTCGCGGAAGTGTCAACTGTCTCCCGCTTGCTTACGTGCATGTAGGGTTGCAAGACAGGTTCCAGTCAGGAAAACCGGCGGGGAGTGCTGCTTGAATGTCGGGTCGCGTGAAAAAAGCGCGACCCTGGCTCAGCACCAAAATGCTGTGCACCGAATATCAGTTGGGCCGCCCAGGACAGTGGCGGCGGCTGCCCTGTGCCGCTATAGGCTCAGATGCGAATTAGACACAGTCCAGGCCGCCCCTTATAATCCGGGCGCATGGATTATCTCTACCACTCGCGCGACAACCTGGCGGAAGTGCTGCGCGCTCACGCGATCAATCCGACCCACCAGCGGATCGAGATCGCCCATGCGCTCTATTCTCGCGCGGAGCACTTGTCGGCAGACCAGGTGCTGGCGATTGTCAACCAACGTCACCCCGAAACCTCGAGGGCGACCGTGTACAACACGCTCAACCTGTTCGTGCGGAAGAAACTGATCCGCGAGGTCATCGTGGACCCTAACCGGGTTTTCTACGACCCGAACACCTCAGCCCACTACCATATGTATGACGTGGAGACCGGCCGCCTCACTGATATCGACGGAGCGGAGGTACGCATCGAAGGATTGCCCGACCTGCCCGCCGGCGTCGTGACCGAGGGCATGGACATCATCATCCGCGTCCGCCGCGGGGATGGCGGTAATAAGTAAGTAGTAGTAGAGGTTAGTTCGACTACTCCGGACGGAGGACGGCGCAGCGGGCGAGCGCCGGCTGCCGGCCTCAGCACCCCTGATAGACCGGTGTGCGCTTTTGCAGGAATGCCTGCACGCCTTCCCGGAAATCTGCGGTCTTCCCCGCCTGCCGCTGCAGCTTGGCCTCGAGCGCGAGCTGTTGCTCGAGTGTGTTGGCGGGAGAGGCGTTAAGCGCTTGCTTGATCAGGCCGTATGCGCGCGTAGGCCCTCCGGCCAGTCGCTGCGCCAGAGCATGGGCTTCGCTCATCAGCTTGTCGTCGTCGACGCACTTCCAGATCAGCCCCCAGCTTGCTGCCTGCTCGCCACTCACTGGCTCGGCGAGCAATGACATCGCCATGGCGCGGGCTGCGCCGACCAGCCGCGGCAGCGCGTACGTGCCGCCGGCGTCCGGGATCAGGCCAATGCGGCTGAACACCTCGATGAAGCTCGCGGAACGCGCTGCGATCACGATGTCTGCGGTCAGCGCGAAGTTGCAGCCCGCGCCTGCCGCTACACCGTTCACCGCACAGATGACGGGAAGACCCAGCTCACGCAGACCATGCACCAGGGGGTTGTAGCTCTTCTCCAGCGCGTTGCCAACGTCAGGGCCGTCCGGGTCGCCCGACATGGCGCGCTCGTTGAGGTCCTGACCCGCGCAAAAACCACGGCCGCTGCCGGTGATGAGCAGCGCGCGCAACGCGCCGTTGCCCCGCACTTCATCCACTGCCGCGTGCAGCTCCTCGTGCATGCGGGCGGTGAAAGCGTTCAGCTTCTCGGGGCGGTTCAGGGTGATGCAGGCGACCGCCTCGCGGATCTCAAATAAAATGGTCTCGTAGGGCATGGATCAGCTCCCGTCGTTGTGCCTGCGCGCATGATGCGCGGGGAACGTGCCCTGCGGCAACCCCAATCTTCGCTGCCCAGCCCACAAGGAGCGGACGCCATGGCCTATGAAAACATCCTCGTCGAAACCCGGGGGCGCGTCGCGCTCATCACGTTGAATCGTCCCAAGGCGATGAACGCCTTGTCGCCCGAGCTCATGCGGGAGCTGAGCGAGGCCTTGAGCGATTTCGACGCCAACGATGGCGTCGGTGCGATCGTCGTGACCGGTAGCGAAAAAGCGTTCGCCGCGGGGGCCGACATCAAGGCGATGAAAGATTGGGGCTACATGGACGTGTATCGCGCCGACTACATCACCGCCGAGTGGGAGACGATCAACCGCATCCGCAAGCCCGTCGTCGCTGCGGTCGCCGGATACGCGCTCGGCGGCGGCTGCGAGCTCGCCATGATGTGCGATTTCATTCTCGCCGCCGACACGGCAAAGTTCGGGCAGCCCGAGATCAACCTGGGGGTTCTGCCGGGCGCCGGGGGGACGCAGCGGCTTCCGCGCTTCGTCGGCAAGTCCAAGGCGATGGAGATGGTGCTGACCGGACGCATGATGGACGCTGCCGAGGCCGAGCGCTGCGGGCTGGTGAGCCGGGTGTTGCCGGCTGCAACGCTGATCGAGGAGGCGATCAAGACCGCCGAGAAGATGTGTGAGCTCAGCCTGCCGGTGGTGATGCTGGCCAAGGAGTCGGTGAACCGCGCTTTCGAGACGACGCTGAGCGAAGGTGTGCGCTTCGAGCGACGGCTGTTCCATTCCTGCTTTGCCATCGAAGACCAGAAGGAGGGCATGGCCGCGTTCGTCGACAAGCGCAAGCCCGCGTTCAAGAATCGGTGAAGTCCGCACGTTTGCGGCAGTACGGGCGAGCGGCTTATAATCCGCGCCCACGTGCCGTTGTAGCTCAGTTGGTAGAGCAGACGCTTCGTAAGCGCCAGGTCCTCAGTTCGAGTCTGAGCAACGGCACCAGATCCCCGGAATCCCGCAGCATTCAGCGCGTCGACGCGAGCTCGGTACGCAACGCTCCGAAGCGCCCCAGCGAAGCAACTGCCACCTCGCGCGCAAGCGCTTCCTCGTCGCGTATTTCGAGCCGGGTGCAATCGCGCTCCGCGTAACCCCACCAGCGGTTGAGGCGCTGACAGGTGAAACCGAACGTCCCGACATAGAGCACCCCGGCGTCGCGCGGCACCGCGACTTCGGCCCCTTGAGACTGGCCAAAACCTAGCGCGCCACGCTGCGCGCCCGGCATCGCGAACCTGGTCCGGTACGCGGCAAAGGCGAGCTGGTAGGTGCCGGGGGGCAGGGTCAGGAATGCCCAGCCGGCCTCTTGCGCGGTGGCGTCAAGTTGCCCGGCTGTGAACGTGCGGCCCG
>DASPUW010000110.1:0-6096 GCA_035622675.1 Burkholderiales bacterium
TGCACGTCGACGCTGCGATCGAACACGTCGTCGTCGACAACGCCATGACTCATTTCCAGGAGTTGGTCTCGGCTGAGGACGCGCTCCGGTGCGCCCAGCAGAGCGGTAAGCAGCCCGAATTCGGCGTGGGTCAAGTCAACCCGCTCTCCTCCGGGCGACGTGAGGCGACGCGTGCGCAGATCCAGTTCCCAGCCGGCAAAACGGCGCGCGCGGGGAGCGTTGCCAGGCTCAGGCACCGCATGAACCTGGGCACGCCGCAGGATGGTGCGAATGCGGGCGAGCAGCTCACGTGGGTTGAACGGCTTGGTCAGGTAATCGTCAGCACCCAGCTCGAGGCCCATGATACGGTCCACATCGTCGCCATGGCCGGTCAAGATGATGATCGGGATGCCCGACTGTGCGCGCAGCCTGCGCGCAATGCTCATTCCGTCCTCCGTTGGGAGTTTGAGGTCGAGGACGATGAGATCCACGACGCTCTCGCTGAGCGCCTTGTGCATCGCGACGCCATCGGCAACCCCCGTGACCCGTATCTCGCGCTGGCTGAGGTAATCGGCCAGCAGCTCTCGAATCGTGGGGTCGTCATCGACCACGAGGATATGGGGTGTAGCGCTCATCCGATGTTTCGCACGGAACAGATGGATGGTGCGAATCCGATCGATGCGGCGCAGTTTCCGTGCCCACCACCATCGCGCGTGAGCGCCGTACAGGTGACGCGCGAACCGGGTAATGGAATCAAAATGATGCTAGCCAACTCGCGAGCGCACTCGGACCATCGCCGAAGATCTGCGTGAAGACTGTTGGTTCATATGCACAACGATTGCCACCGAATGGTTCAATTGCACCATCACTTTAGCGGGTCTTCCGGGGCCAGCACTCGACGGAAGGCTGCCACGACGGCGGGTTGCGGCTGACGGATCGGCGGAATGGATTGATATTCCTCCCAGCCTCCGCCAAGCCCCTTGTAGACCGCGACGAATTGCTCGGCGGCGCTCATCTGAGCGGAAGCGTATTGAGCGGCGAGATCGTACTCCTGCCGCTGGGCATCGACGACGTTGAGATAGTCGGTCAAGCCCCGATCATAGCGCTGCGTTGCGAGGCTGACGGCGCGCTGACTGGCCGACAGTGCATCGCCCAGATTGCGCAAGCGATCCTGCTGTGCGGCGTAGCCGTTGATCGCGTTGTCGACCTCCTGCACTGCATTCAGGACGGTTCGCTTGTAGTTGACCAGGATTTCATGCGACCGAAGATCAGCCACGTCCACCAGCGCATCCAGCGTGCCGAAGTCCAGCAGAGGCCAAGTTGCCAGCAATCCAGCCGACCAGATGTCCTTGGTCTTTACTGGAGTCACTCCGAGCCCTTGCCCTTGAACTCCTGCACCCGCCGTAATGGCAACGCGCGGGAAGAGGTCGGCGGTAGCGACGCCGATGCGGGCCGTGGCGCCTGCGAGTTGGCGCTCGGCCTCTCGAATGTCCGGCCGGCGGCGAATCACGTCGAGGGGCAAGCCCGCGTCCACCCTTTCCGGCACCTGTGGGACCGCGCCGGGCTTCTCGAGCTCCTTGGCTATGTCCTCGGGAAACTGACCCAGCAATACCGCAATGGCGTACTGCGCTGCATTGATCTGCGCCTCGAGCGGGACAACCTGAGACTGGAAGGTCGAGAGTTGGCGTCGCGCCAGAGTCACGTCCAGCTCGTTGATGATGCCGCGGTCGAAGCGAGCCTGTTCCAGATCGAGCGATGTCTGCGCGCTCTTGATGTTTTGCCGCAGCACTGCAAGCTGCATCTGAAGACCGCGCAGATCGACGTAAGCGCGCACCACGTCGGCAACCACCGTGATCAGCACCGCATTGCGCGCGGCGGCCGCGGCCTGCGTGTCGTAGTGGACCGCCTCGATCGCGCGGCGGTACTTGCCGAACAGGTCAAGCTCCCAGGCTGCGTCGAACCCGGCGATGTAGTTGATCTGCTGCAAACCTGCGGTGTTGGACGCAGCGTTCAGCGGAGGCGAGATGCGCCCGCGCGCGAGATTGCTGCCGGTGCCTCGAGCGCCGCCCGCGCTCGCCTCCAGGTTGGGAAGAGCGATCCCGGTGATCGCGACCTCGAACGTTCTCGCCTCCTGCAATCGGGTAAGGGCGATCTCGAGGCTGGGATTCGCTTTGATTGCACGCTCGATCAGCGAGTTCAGCTCAGGGTCGTTCAACGCGCTCCACCACCTGGCGATATCGATGGCTGAGCTGGCCGGACTGGCTTTGCCTTGCGCCGCGGTGAACGCCTCAGGCACCTTCATCTTCGGTTCGTGATAATTGGGTCCGACCGCGCAGCCGCAGACGCACACAACGACCGCGATGCCGGACGCGCGAAGGAGATGCACCTCGAACCTCTTAACGGCCTTGCGCCGCGCTGTCGGGTGCACCGCTCGCGGACTCGTTGACGGACACCTTGTCTCCCTCGCTGATCTGGCTGCTGATGTTGAGGGCGACCCGCTCGCCGGAAGAAACCCCGGATCCGAGCTGGACCACATTGCCGTCGTCCCGGGCGATGGTGACCTGGCGGAAGCTCACGCGACCGCTGTTATCGACCACCGCGACCTGAGGCCCGCTCGCACGAAACATGAGTGCCGCCGCGGGGACCTGCACCAGATCGTCGGTTTGAAGCTCGAACGCCACGTCAACGTACATTCCAGGAACCAGCGCCTGGTCTGGATTGGGGAGATCGATCTCCACACGTAGCGTGCGAGCTTGCGGGTTGATCGCCTGCGCCGTTCGGGTGATCTTGCCGTTGAACACCCGGTTCGGCAGATTGGCGGCGTGGACCTGCACCGGCACGCCGACTTTCATCAGCTCGCCGGCGGCGCTCTGCGGCACGTCGACGAACACGCGCATGGGATCGTCCTGGCTCATCCGGTACAGAGGCGAGTTGCCGGTCGTGCTGCCTGCGGTGACGAGATTGCCGATGTCGATCCGGCGCTCCGTGATCTTGCCGTCGTAAGGCGCCGTCACCTGCTTGAATTGCGTCATGGCCACGAAGTGATCCACCTTCGCCTGGTCGAGCGCGACTTCCGCGCGCGCAGCGTTGAGCTTTGCCACCGCGCCGTCATAGTCCGCTTTCTTCGCTTCACGCTCCTGCTCGGAAACCACGCCTTTGGGCGAGTCGCGCCAGCGCTCATAGGTCGTTCTGGTGAACTCCGCCTCCGATTCCCTCACCTTCACCTGTGCTTGGGCGGCCGTGAGCTCGGCCCGGGCGGCGGTGAGCTCGGCGTCCAATTCGGGCGTGTCGATCGCTACTAGAGTTTGGCCCCGGTGGACGTGGTCGCCGATATCGACGTACCACTTCGCGACGTAGCCGCTCACGCGCGCGTAGATGGTGCTCTCGTACCACGCGGCGGTCTGGCCGGGCAGCGTGAGCGGGCGCGTGCCTCCCGCTGTGCCGGCGAGGATCACGTTGACGGGCGGCGGGCGGGAAGCCGCTTCCCGCGTGGCGCTGGCGAGCTCGCTGCGGGCTGACGCCTTGATGAAATGCACAACCAGGAAACCGATCAGCAGCGCAATCGCGACCGCCGCCGCAGAGATCTTGACCCTGCGGTCGGTGCCGGGGGCAACCTTGGTCGAGACGCCCTGCTCCTGCAGCAGGTCGGCCTCGTATCCCTCGTCGGAGCCAAAGCCCGGGGCCTCGGCCGCGCCGCTGTGCTGCGGCGAGCGATCAGCTGGCCGCATGCCAAGTCCTCGTTGTTGAAGACCCGGATGGCACCGAGGTCTGGCGACGCAGCAGCCGGTACATCGTCGGAACGAAGACCAGCGTCGCGAACGTGGCGAACAACAGCCCGCCGATGACAGCACGCGCCAGCGGTGCGTTCTGCTCCCCGCCCTCGCCCACGCCCAGTGCCATCGGAACCATGCCCAGGATCATCGCGCCTGCGGTCATCAGGACCGGGCGCAGCCGCGTATATCCGGCCGTGACCGCCGCCACCATTGGATCATCCCCGGCCTGCATGCGCTGATTGGCGAAGGTCACGACCAGGATGCTATTCGCGGTGGTGAGGCCCACGCACATCAGCGTTCCCATCAACGCTGGAACGCTCAGGTGAGTTTGCGTCAGGAACAGCATCCACATGACTCCACCCAGCGCAAAGGGCACGGCCATCAGCACGATCAACGGGTCGAGCCAGCTCTGGAAATTGATGACCAGAAAGAGGTAGACCAGCACGACAGCCAGAGCAATTCCCGAAAACAGCCCGGCGTAGCTCTCCCGCATCGTCTCGACCTGGCCGCTCAGCTTGACGGTGATCGCGCGCGACGCCTCGGGCCGGTCCGCCTCGATGACCTTGTCGATGTCGGCCGCAGCCGAAGCGAGATCACGACCCTGAACATCCGCGTGCACGTCGAACACCGGCCGGATGTTGAGCTGAGAGGTCACCATCGGCACCGTCGCGCGACCGAACTTGGACATGTTCATCAACAGCTGCGCCTGCTCCCCCCCGCCGCCCGCGGTCACCGGCATGGTCCACAGATCGTGTGTCGAGTCGATGCGGTAGGTCGGGAGCTGAACCACCAACGGATAGCTGACTCCGTTGCGCGGGTCGACCCAGAAGTTGGGCGCGGTCTGCGCGCTGGAATTGGTCGCCACCAGCACATTGTTCGCTGTGACCTGCTGCGATGTGCCGAGCTCGGTTGCCAGTGCGCGGTCGACGTCGACCGTCAACGCCGGTGCGTCGGGCACCTGGAAAACGTGCGAGTCCACAACGCCCGAAACCTTCTGAAGATCACGCGCGAGCTTGGCGGCAAGCAGATACGCCTCGTCGTTGCGCGGGCCGGAAACCCGGATGTCGATTGGAGCGGGCTGGCCGAAGTTGAGCACCTGGTCGACGATGTCAGCGGGCTGAAAGAAAAACTGCAGGTCCGCGAAGCGCGCGGGCAGCTGGCGGCGCAGTGCGGCGACCAGCTCGGCGGTCGGTGTGTGCTTCTCCTTGAGCGAGATGAGGATCTCGCCGTCCATCGGTCCCACGGTGGCGGAATCGCTTAGAGCGATGTTGATCCCGCTATAGGGTAGTCCGATGTTGTCCAGGACGACTTCGATCTGGTCGTTACCGACGATGCGTCGGATGGCCGCCTCCACATCGGCGAAATATTCCTGCGTCCGCTCGAGCCTGGTGCCGGGTGGAGCGCGCACGTGAAGCCGCATCTGACCCGCATCGACCTCCGGGAAGAAGTCACGGCCGAGCGCGGGAAACAGGAGTAACGAAGCAAGCATCAGGAACAAGAAGAAAGCGACGGTCGGCAGCGGCCGTGATAGCGCCCAGGCGACAGCGTTGCGGTAGCTCTCACGGAAGGCATGAAAGCCGCGCTCGAAGCTGTGGTGGATAGCGCTGAACGGCGTTTTCCAGCTTCGGGCTCCGGAGCGACGCGTGTAGCTTGGCGCATGGTGCGCGGTCGATGTGCGCATCAGGTACTTGAACAGCACCGGCACGAGCGTAAAGGACAGGGCCAGGCTCGCAACCAGCGAGACGCACACCGAGACGGACAACGGCGAGAACAGGTATTTGGCCGTTCCCTGGAGCAGGAACACGGGCACGAACACGATGCAGATGCACAAAGTCGACAGGAAGGTCGGGACGCCGACCTCGCCGGCCCCGTGAACGATAGCGGTCTCCAGAGGCTGTTTAAGGCCCAGGTGGCGCTCGATGTTCTCGATGACCACCGTGCCGTTGTCAACGAGAATTCCGACAGCCAGGGCGAAGCCGCCCAGCGTCATCGTGTTGAGCGTTTGGCCACCGACGTACATCGCCAGGACGGCCGTGATGATTGACAGCGGGATGGACGCCATCGTGATCAAGGTGAGACGCCAGTTGCCCAGAAACAGCAGGATCATCAGGGCGGTCAGACCGGCGGCCATCATCCCGCCCATCAACACGCTGTTGAGAGCGGCTTTGACGAAGACGGACTGATCGAAGATCGTCTTGACCGAGACTCCGTGGGGTATCACACGCTCGATATCCGGCAGCGCCCGTCTGACGCCGTCGATCACCGCGAGCGTCGACACCCCGCCGGTCTTGCGGATCGACATGAGCGCACCGGGTGTCCCATCGACGGCGACCGAGTTTGTCTG
>DASPUW010000111.1:0-5948 GCA_035622675.1 Burkholderiales bacterium
GTCTCGCGCCAGACCTTCGGATACCTGGTTCAGAATGTACTCGGCGGTGATGGGCGCAACGCCGGGTTCGGGCTTGATGTACTGCTTGATCGTGATGGAGTCGAACTGGCTCACCCGTGCCGTATTGCCGGTTACGGACACCACCACCGATCCTTCCTTCCCCTTCATCGGCGTGGCGGCGGTAGGCGCCTTGACCACGACCGGTGCACAGCCCGCGACCAGCAGCAGCGCAGCAACGGAAAAAATCAGCCCACGCGCACGCGCGCGGCCGCTCCCTGTTCCCACTGTCAGCCCCCTCTCCAAACGCGATTCGCTCATATCGGCCGCCGGTGCGCCGACACGAGGCGTCTTTATCTCTCAGCCCGGCAGCCGATCGGCAGTCTGCCGCTCGAACATCCAGCCCGGGTACTCGCGCGCGAGCTTGCTGACTTCGTCCAGCGTGCCGATCTCGGCGTCTGTGAGCTTGAGGTCGGTTGCGGCAATGTTGTCGGCGAGCTGCTCGATCGACTTCGCGCCGACGATGACGCTGGTGATCGCAGGCTTGTGCAGTACCCAGGCAAGCGCCACGCGCGCCACCGACACGCCGTGCGCCGCCGCGATCGGCCGCATCGCCTCGACGCAGCGGAAGGCCCGCGGACGATCGATGGGCGGGAAGTCGAACGTCGTGCGACGCGCGCCTTCCGGGCCTGCGGCGCCTTCGCTGAACTTTCCGCTCAACAGACCGCCCGCCAGCGGGCTCCACACCAGGATGCTCAGCTGCTGATCGAGCGAGACGGGAACGATCTCACGCTCCAGCTCGCGCCCCGCGATCGAGTAGTAGGCCTGGACGCTTTCCACGCGACTCCACCCGTTGCGCTCGGAGATGCCGATGGTCTTCATGATCTGCCATGCGGCGTGGTTGGATATCCCGAGATAGCGCACTTTGCCGGAGCGGACCAAGTCCTCCAGCGCGCGCAGCGTCTGATCGAACGGCGTGACCTGGTCGAAGCCGTGCATCTGGTACAGATCGATGTGATCGAGCTGGAGGCGCCGCAGGCTCGCGTCGACTTCGTTCATGATGTGCACACGGCTCAGGCCGACCCGGTTTGGAGCCGCTCCCATGCGTACGCGTACTTTCGTCGCGATCACCAGGTCTTCACGCGGTAGGCCGAGCTTCGCGAGCGCCTGTCCGGTGAGGCTCTCGGAATCGCCTTCGGAGTAGACGTTGGCAGTATCGATGAAATTGACGCCAGCATCGAATGCGGCTTTGATCTGCGCTTGGGCCTCGGGCAACCCGAGGCGGCCGACCGGCGCCCAGCGTCCTTTGCCGCCGTAGGTCATGGTGCCCAGGCAGATCTCCGAAACGTACAGGCCAGTACGGCCGAGCAGTCGATATCGCATCAAGGTCTCCTGTCGATCGATTGAGTTTGCGCGGACAAAACGGCGCTGCCAGCGCGAGGTAAGCCGAAGCTTTGCACAAATCGCCGAATGCTGCGCGTTGCGTCTGGTGCTACGGAGTGCGCATCGATTCCGTGCCGCTGCAGTCGAACTCGCCGTCGTAGAAGATGGCCCTTCGTCCAACCTGGAGGGATGCGAGATAGGCGTTCTGGATCTCATACGCCTCCTGCTCCTTCGCGCGCTCGCGCTCGCAGCCTTTGAGATGCGCGAATTTGGGGTGCCCTTGCTGCAGATAGTGAACGAGCTCGTGCAGCAGGATGGAGCGGTCCACCGCCTGGTGCTCCGGGTCGAGGTACTCGGCGAGGTAGATTCCGTCGTGCGGGATGTAGGCCGCGCTCACGTTGCACGGTTCATCGCACACCTTGGCTTCGATAGCGCTCTGCGGAAGCAGGAATACCGGAGGCAGGTTTTCGGGCGCCCGGTAGTCCGACAATGTTCCGATTGCTTCAAACAGAGACCGAAGCAGGGGCTCCAGATCCTGCGTCGCGGAGCGCTGCTCGGGCTTGTCCGAGATTTGACTCTGCGCCGCCGACGCGCACCAGCACAGGAGACACACTGCGACGAAGCGAAGAGCGGCCATTGCCTAAAATCTGGCCTAGTGCATCGCCCCCGGCATGCCGCCGTCGACCACCAGCACCTGGCCGGTGATCGACTCGGCCCGGCAGAATGCGACGACCTGGCGTGCGATGTCCTCAGCGCTCGCGGTTCGCCCGAGCACGACCTCCTTGCGCACCATCTGCGCGATTTCCTGCGGGATGCGCTGAGCCATGCGGGTCCCTTCCACCAGCCCCGGTGCGATGCAGTTGACCGTGACGTCGGGAGCCAGCGCCACCGCCAGGCAGCGCGTGAGGTGCACGAGCCCCGCCTTGCTGGCAGCGTAGGCGATGCTGCTTCCGCCCGGGAACAATCCCGCCACCGAGGCGATGTTGACGATGCGCCCTGCCGCGTACGTGCGTAGATGCGGCGCGCAGGATCTGGCCAAGAGATACGGCCCGCGCAGATTGGTTTCCAGAATGCGGTCCCAGGTGTCGGCGCCGAGCGCGTTGAGGTCAGAGAACGGAATACCGATGTTCCACGCCGCGTTGTTGACGAGGATGTCGAGGCGCCCGAGGCCTCTCACCACGGAGGCGACCGCTGCGTCGATCGAGGCCGGATTGCGCTGGTCGAGCTGCACCGAAATGCCGCGCCTGCCGGCGGCTTTGACCGCATCGATCGTCGCGGCCGCGCCATCTTGATGGCCCGCGTAGGAGACGGCGACATCCGCTCCCGCACTCGCCAACGCACGCGCGATGCTGCCGCCGATGTCGCCAGAGCCTCCGGTGACGAACGCCGACTTGCCGTTCAGGTCCATGTGTTGTCCCTCCGTTCCCTCACCCCAACCCCTCTCCCGGAGGCGAGGGGCTTGCTTCTCCTTGCTCGGCGGCGGCAAATCGTCCCGCGCGCCGCCCCGAGACGAAAGCCCAGGCGAGGTGATGCCCGTGACCCTTCAGGAGCAGGCCGCCCTGACCGGTTGCACCGGCCGCATACAGTCCAGGAATCGGCCGGTCTCCAGCACCAAGCACGCGGTGACGCGAATCCACGGCGAGGCCGCCCTCGCTGTGCACAAACACCGATCGCACTGGCCCGAGGGCGATGAAAGGAGGCTCGGTCAGCGCCAGCCCGGCCGAGTCCGACAGCGATGCATTGTGCTCACCGACGGTTGCGTTCAGCGCCCGCGGATCGACTTCGAGTCTGACCGCAAGCTGGGTCAGGCTCGGCGCCTCGGTATACACGTCCGGCCGATTGCGGCGGTAGTCGGAAATATACGCATAAGCCACTCCGGGTGCGGTCGAGACGAAGTGGGGCCACGCCGAGAACTCGTGCGCGAGACGGCCATCGATCAGGATGTAGCCCACTTTGCCGGGCTGATCGGGGAGTGCGAGAGCGGGCTGGTGGCGTTCGTCGCAGAAACGGCGTCCGGTACGGTTGACGAGGATCGCGCCCCGTTCGAACAACTCGGGGGAGGGCGCCAGCGCCGTGGTGAGAAAGCTCATGATGAACGGGCGCAGCAGCGTTTGCGGGATGTGATCCATGGCCCACTCCATGCTGCGTGCGAGCGCGCGCCAGGGCGGCAGGCGTCGAACCAGCGTCGTATGCGTTGGAGCGATAAAGCGGATCTCGGGCCCCAGCGCCAGGTCGCCGTTGACGACGCGTGCGCCGAGTGACAACGCGAGCTTCTGGCCGTCGCCGGTGGCCGTCGGGTTGACGCCTTCGACTTTAGCCTGCTGCGGCCCCATGTAGCGGGCCTTCAGCTCCGGGTCGTTGGTGAAATCGCCCGTGGCGAGGACGACCCCGCAGCGTGCGCGGAAGCGGTGGTCTGCGCCGCAGGCCGCACCGCGTACCGCATCGCCATCCCCGATGAGTGCGTTGACCCGCACACCGAGACGAATATCGACCCCGCGCTGTTGCGCATGCCGGCCGAGATGATAGACGTAGGAGAGCGAGTTTGGCAGCACGTTGTGCATGCGCGGCCGTCGATGTGGAGGCTCGGGCATCGGGCCGTAAAAACGGACGCCGAGATCCTGCAGCCAGCGAAACGCGTCCGGCACGTCGTCACATAGGATACGGCGCAGCTCATCGTTGTCGCGTCCGGCCAGCTGCCCGGCGAACAGCGGCATGTCCGCGTAGTGATCCTCGGGGCGGTCCTCGATCCCGCGGCGCAGCTGATGCGGCGTGCCGCTGGCGCTGATCGAGCCGATCGACCAGGCGGTGGAACCGCCGAGCTTCGCATTCTTCTCCAGCAACACGACGGTGCGTCCAGCGCCTCGGGCCTCGATCGCGGCGGCCAGGCCCGATCCGCCGCCGCCCACGACCACGACGTCGAAGCTCTCTTCCATCATTGCCGCTGCTATGTGCTCGCGGCCGCGCCGGCGCTGTGACCCGCGATCCGCCCGAACACGGCACCCGACATCAGCCCGGTGCCGCCCGGATAGTTGAAGTAAAACAGCCCACCGACGAGCTCGCCCGCAGCGTACAAGCCGGGGATCGGTGCGCCGTCGGTGTCGAGCACCTGCGCGTCGGTGGTGATACGGAGCCCGCCGAAAGTGAACGTGATGCCGCACGACACCGCGTAAGCCTCGAACGGCGGCTCGTCGATCGGATTGGCCCAGTTCGACTTCGGCACGGCTAAGCCCCGCGTGCAGCGTCCATCCTTGACGTTCGGATTGAACGCGATGTCGGTGCGCACTGACGCGTTGTACTGGCGGATCGTCTCCAGTGCCCTGGCCGCATCCACGTCCTCGAGCTTCGCCGCGAGTCCTTCGAGCGTGTCCGCGGCGATCTTGGTCACCTGCCGGATCCGGTACTCGTCGCGCAGCAGGTGCAGCACCTTCCGGTCGAAAATCTGCCAGGCGAACTGTCCCGGCTGCCGCAGGATCACCGCGCCGTACTTGGCGTAGGTGTAGTTGCGGAAGTCGGCGCCCTCATCGACGAAACGCTCGCCCTGCGCGTTCAGCATGATGCCGAACGGATAGGAGTGCTTCTGGAAGCCGTCACCCACGGCGAGATCTCCGAACTCGGGCGCATTGCGGTCCCAGCCGACCGCGTGGCAGCCCGACCAGTTGCCGCACGGCGCTGCGCCGGCCTCGAGCGCCATGCGGATGCCGTCTCCCGTGTTGAAGCGCGTGCCCCGCACTTTGGCGAGGTCCCAGCCGGGACCCAGGTAGCGGGTGCGCCATTCGGGGTTCGCTTCGAAGCCTCCCGCCGCGAGAACCACCGCGCGGCTACGGATCGAGTGCGTCTTCCCCCGGTAGCGCACAATGACACCGTGGACGCCGTCGTCGTCGTGCAGCACGGACATGGCGCGGGCCTCGTAGGCGACGCGAATGCCATGCTTCGAAGTAGCGGACTTCTGCGCCTCGACGATGCCGGGTCCGCCGCCCGATGCTTCGACCGTGAGCCCGCCCCAGAACTTGAAGCGGCCATCCACCTTGAATGCCTGGCGGCCGTAGATGGGCGCGAAGCGCATACCCTTGCCGCGCAGCCACAGCATCGTGGGCTTGCTGCGCCGGACCAGCAGCTCCACCAGATCGGGGTCGGCGCGATTCTCAGTCACGCGCGCCATGTCGTCGAAGAACTGGCCCTCCGTGTAGGCGCCGAAATCGGTTCGCGCAATCTCGTCGTCCGTAAGGTCCGGCATCAGCTCGCGCAAGTCCTCGACACCGTTGTAGGCGAAGCGGATCGCGCCCGCTGTGAAGCGCGTGTTGCCGCCCGACTCAGCCTCGGGGGCACGCTCCAGCACCAGGACATCTACGCCCGGGTGCTCACGCGCAGCCAGCGCGGCGCACATGGCGGCATTGCCTGCGCCCACCACGATGACATCACAGGTCTCCGGCAGCATCGCTTCTCTCCAATTCGCATGGTGCAATTGATGGTGCAATTGTAGGCTAGAGTGATGGGAAGAGAGACGCGGAGGAACTGGCTATGGCCGGACAAGACGCAGCGCTGCCGATCGGTGTGAACACGATGTCGTA
>DASPUW010000112.1:0-4118 GCA_035622675.1 Burkholderiales bacterium
GGCAAGCGGATGGCGCCGCACAGGCGCTGCTGCAGGGTGCGGCGCTGCTTGGTTCGCTGACGCACATTCAGCACGGCAATTTCAGCGCGGCGGGAGTGGCACTGCCCGCTCCGGCCGCCGCCACCGAAGCCGGCACGACCAACGTGCTGCGCGAGCTCAAGAGCACCAGCGTGGGCAGCGGCATGGGGCAGATGGACGTCGCCACACTCGACATCATGGCGATGCTGTTCGATCAGATTTTCGACGATGCCAAGATTCCCACCGGGATGAAATGGCTCGTCGGCCGCCTGCAGATTCCGATGCTGAAGGTAGCCATCCTCGACAAGGCGTTCTTCTCCACACCCACACATCCTGCGCGCCAGCTGCTCGATACGCTGGGCGAGATCGCAGTGGGACTGCCCGCCGATTTCGACGCCTCGAATCCGCTCTATAAGCGCCTGGAAACTGTGGTCGACAAGCTTATCGAAGGCTTCGAGGAAAACATGGAGATCTTCGAGGCGTCGCGCCAGGAGCTGCAGGATTTGGTAGCGCAGGAGAATGAACAGGTCGAGCAGCAGACGCGCGCTGAGACAAAGCGCCTCGAACAGAAGGAGCGGCTCGGCGTCGCGAAGGCGCTGGCTCGGGACGAAATCCAGACGCGTCTGCGAGCGGGCCCGTTGCCCAGGCAGGTGCAGAGATTTCTCGCCTACCAGTGGATGAAGCTGTTGCTGATTACCCATGCCAAGCGCGGCAAGGACAGCGACGCGTGGAAGAGCGCGATCGAGACCATGGATCACCTGATCTGGAGCCTGGGCTCGAAGCCGACGCCAGAGGAACGCCGCAAGCTTGCCTCGCTCCTGCCCGGCCTGCTCAAGCGCATTGCCGCCGGGATGCAGATCGCGGGCGCGAACGAGGCGGCGCGCAAGAGCTTTCTCGCCGATCTGATGAAGCTGCATACCAAGGTGATGGGCGGCCCCGTTGCGCGTGCTGAGTCACGGGAGGAATCAGGTGCGGGCAGCAACGTAGAAGCGCAAGCGAAGCCTGCCGAGGCGAAAACGGCTTCCGCTGCGAGCCTCGATGCGCCCGCGGGGACTCCGTCAATCGCAAACAAACCGGCGGTGCCACGTGATCCTGCTGCGTCCGCTCCGGCCGTGGGCAAACCGGTGGCGCCGCGCGACGCTGCCGCATCTGCTCCAGTTGCGGAGAAAGCGGCCGCGCCACACGAGGCCGCCGCACCTGTCGCCCCGCCCGCAGACAAGCCGGTGGCGCCACGCGAGGCCGCCGCACCTGCCCCGCCCGTGGACAAGCCGGCGGCACCACGCGATTCCGCCGCGCCTGCTCCCGTCGCGGAAAAGCCAGCGGTGCAACGTGACGCCCCTGCACCCGCCGCGAACGAAGAGCCCGAGGATCTGACTTCACTCGACTTCACCACGGTCGTCGTCAAGAACCCGTTCGGCGAAGGCGAGATCCAGATAGGAGAGATCGAATTGCCGGCGGTCCCAGGTGCTCCCGCCACTGCCGTCAAGGACGGCGACGAGCACAGCCGGCGAGCGAGCAACCTGACCATAGGGACCTGGCTCGAGTTCCGCGACGACAAGCAGCGCCACCAGGTCAAGCTGTCCTACGTCAGCCCGTTCAAGACCGAGTATCTGTTCGTCAACCGGCAAGGCAAGACGGTCGGCGAGTACTCTCTCTATGAGCTCGCTGCGGAGATGCGTGCTGGGCGTGCGGTGGTCATGGAGCAGGTGCCGCTCTTCGATCGCGCGATGAACGGCTTGATGGGCGCGCTGCGCGGCTGATCGACGAAGCGTCTACGCTTACTCCTTGTAGCTCGGGTCCATCCGATCGAGCTTGCGAAGCAGTGCCGGCCACTCCATGACGCCATAGGGCCGCCGCGTCTGCGGTTGGTAGTTCAGGTAGGTCTCCTCCAGAACCTTCTGCGGTACCGGGCATAACTTGGCCCCGGTCGCCATCGCTGCGAGCTGAGAGCGCGCCGTCAGCTCGAGGCGGTGCATCCAGTTGAATGCTTCCGCGATCGTCTTTCCCACGGTGAGCAGCCCGTGGTTACGCAGGATCAAGGCCTCGCCGTCGCCAAGGTCGCGCAAAAGGGATGCTTCCTCCTTCGTATCGAGCACCACGCCCTGGTAATCGTGGTAACCGATCTTGAGAAACCGCATCGCGGTTTGCGTGATCGGCAGCACGCCGCAATCGAGCGCCGACAGAGCCATTCCGGCCCAGGTATGGGTATGGATCACGCACGCGACGTCGTGCCGCGCTCGATGGATGGCGCCGTGGATCACATAGCCCGCCTGGTTGATACCGTAGTTAAACTCGCCAAAGTCCGGCTTGCTGAGGATGTTTCCAGCCAGATCGATCTTGATCAGGCTTGACGCCGTGATCTCTTCGTACAGCATGCCGTACGCGTTGATCAGGAATGCGTTCTCCTCGCCTGGCACCGCCGCCGAGATGTGGTTAGCCATCATGTCCGACATCTCGTAGTGCGCTACGAGCCGATAGCACGCAGCCAGGTCCACGCGGACCCGCCACTCGGCTGGAGACACCTTGCCCTTCATCGAATGCAATGGGAGATGGGCAGAGTTCGTCATGACGAATATCTAGTCGGCTTGCGCCGGAATGACGGTTACGGTTGCAGATTGTCTGTTGGACGCCAGACTAGTTCTGGCTGGTCGTCACCGGCTGCTCCCGGTAGTCCTGCGGGAACAAGCGCTTGAGATTCTCGATCTTCGGGAGATCGTTGATCACGATGTACGGGTAGCTCGGGTTGCGGATCAGGAAGTCCTGATGATAGGCCTCGGCCGGGTAGAACGCCTGCAGCGGATCGACCCGCGTCACGATAGGCCGCGCGAACACGCGCGCCCGATCGAGCTGAGTGATGTACGCCTGCGCGATATGCTGCTGTGACGCATCGGCGTAGAAGATGGCCGACCGGTATTGCGATCCGGCGTCCGGGCCCTGGCGGTTGAGCTGAGTCGGATCGTGCGCGACCGAGAAGTAGATCCGCAGAATCTCGCCATAGGAGATCTCGCGCGGATCGAACACAATCTGCACCGATTCGGCGTGGCCGGTCCGTCCGGTGCCGACCTGCTCGTAGTGCGCTTTCGCTTTTTCTCCTCCGGAGTAACCGGCGAGCACCTGCTTGACGCCTTTGGTGTGCTGGAACACGCCCTGCACGCCCCAGAAGCAGCCGCCCGCGAGCACCGCCACTTGAGGCTCGGCGTTCGTGCTCTTGGGATTGTCGAACTCGGGCGGCGGGAGCGGCGTCGCTGAGTCGCCGGTGCGTCCCGAGACGTGCCAGAAAACACCAACGGTCACGAACGCGAGCAATGCGATCCAGGTGTGGGCGCGCTTGGACTCGAAAAGTGTGCTGTGGACAGACATGACTTGTTCCTCCTTCCCCGAGAGCGACACGTATCGGCAGCTTGTACGTGCTGACCGGTAAAGTGGATGCGGCCTGCCCTCAACTCAACCCCTACGGGGTCCAGTGCGTGAACAGCGGCCCGCCGGGACCGTATACCGGATCGCATTCGGGCAGCGGGACTTGCGCCACCGCCTCTGCGCTGCGCCGGACGTTGGACGTTACAGGGGTGCGCATATCCGCACTCTGGCCTGCCGGGTACGCGCCTACGACACCGAGCGCTCCCCGCGAGGAGAGCTTCTTGTGTCCGGTGCCTGCGGGCAGCACGATGACATCGCCTGGCCGCGCCGTGATGACCACTCCGCTGTCGCCGCCGAACTGCACCGTCACTTCGCCGCTATATACACCGAGCGCCTCGTGCGCCTTGGTGTGAAAGTGGTGGAACGGGTGGACGCCGTTGCGCCACGCAGCCGGCCAACGGTTGCGGTCGAACAGCGTTTCGAATGCCGCAGCCGGGTCCGCGCCCTCGATTGCGACCGCGCCGGGGTACACCAGCAACGGCCAGCGCGGGTGATTGGGGATTGAGCCTGCCGGCGCGAGGCGGTGAGCAACGACCTGCGCAATATCGTTCTGTGCGGTGCTCATGTGGAGGTCCTCCAAACGCTCAGCGTACTCCATCTGCAGGATGGCTGCGGATCGTCGTTGAGCAACATCCGTAGTCAAACTCGATAGCGCTGAGATTCCATTCGCACCTTGAGCTGCT
>DASPUW010000113.1:0-6778 GCA_035622675.1 Burkholderiales bacterium
GGCCACGCTGCGCCCGGCGGTGAGGGGCACTCCCAGCGCGCCTGCAGGCCCGTTTTCGCTGACGGGCTGCTCTCGAAAGAACACGTAGCTTGCGTTGCTGTTGAGCAGCTCGGGCAACTTGTCGGGATTGCGAGTGCCCCAGGCCTTGATGCCCTGCATCGACGCCTGATCGAGCGTGAGCTCGCCCCGCTCCACCAGCAGGCGCCCTACGGAGCGGTAGGGGTAACCGTTCTGGTCCGCATAGCTCACGCGCACCAGTTCGCCCGTGTCGAGCGCGACCTTGCCCGAGCCCTGGATTTGAAGAAAGAACAGATCGACCGCGTCGTCCACCCACAGGATCTCGCGGCCAGAAGCACCGCCCTTGCCGGCCTCGATCTCGGAGCGGCTGTAGTAAGGCACTACGCGCCGACCGTCGATGCGCCCGCGCAGGCGCATGTTTTTCAGCTCCGGATACACATCTCCCAGGTCGAGCACGAGGAGATCTTCCGGCACGCCGAATAGGGCGTAGCGATATTGCGCGGTGGGCTTGCGGCTGCCGTGCAGCAGCGGCTCGTAGTAACCGGTGATCGTGCCCTCGGTCGAACCGTCTGGATTGACCACCGAGTAAGGCATGAAGCTCGCCTCGAAAAAGCGGCGCAGTGCGCTGCTGTCGCGGTTCGCGACATTGGCTGCATCCGAACAGACCGTCAGCCACTCGGGCTTGTTCTTGAGCGTTGCGCAGCTGCGGAGAAACGCCAGGAAGGCATCCGCGGCGGAGTCGTCTGCCCACCCTGGCAGATCGCTCCATGCGGCAGGCTTGAGATTGTTGGCTGGGGAAAGCTGTGCCAGCGGGGGGGGCGCCACGGGCGTCGCGACCGCCGCCGGCTCGGGGCACGCTTTCGCCGTGGCTGGCGGCGGTGCAGGCGCTTTCGGTACACTCGCGCATGCGCTGAGCGTAAACAGGAGCAACGCGAAAGTGCGCTGTATCGTCGTCATGAAGTCGACTGGCAGGCAGCTGTTGGCGCGGATGCCAGACGCAGCAAGCATCGTCGCGCCTCGACGCCTCTGCGCAATGCGACAATCACGAGCATGGTCTGGTTCCTGATCGAATCGGGTGTCGCCCTCCTGCTGCTGATCTTCATCGTGTGGTGGACGGTCCCGCGGCGCAAGGCGCGCAGAGACCAGAGCGACTCGAAGCCAGGGCGGGAACGCTGACAGGTTGAAGCACTCGGCGGCGCTCGCCGCGCTTGGGCCGGCGTCAGTGCAGCACGCGTGGCACGCTGAGCGTGAACTCGGGAATCAGCGCGTCGAACGATGTGCCGTCGTCTGCGATCATCTGATATGTCCCGCGCATGGTGCCTACCGGCGTTGCGATCGCGGTGCCGCTCGTGTACTCGAAGCTCTCTTGCGGCCGCAGCGTCGGCTGCTCGCCGACAACGCCCATACCGCGTACCTCCTGTACCCGGCTGTCGGAGTCGGTGATGATCCAATGGCGGCTCACCAGACGCGCGGCGACCGTGCCGGTGTTGGTGATCGTGATGGTATAAGCGAAGACGAAGCGCCCGCCGTCTTCGTCCGACTGTTCGGGAACGTAGGTCGAGCGCGCGCGGACCGAAATGTCGTATCGCTTGCCTGGCACCGCGGCATTGCACACGATTTCGCCCGCGCTGGCAAGGCATGGCCGCCGATTGCGGATACAATCTGTCGGCTCGAAACCGCTCGTCTCCCGTCCATGCCGACTCAACGCGTGTTCCGCATCGCCGCCAGCATCCTGTCCGCAGACTTCGCGCGGCTCGGTGCAGAAGTGCAGCAGGTGGTCGCGGCCGGAGCCGATCTCGTGCACTTCGACGTGATGGATAACCATTACGTCCCGAACCTCACGATCGGGCCATTGGTGTGCAAGGCACTGCGCCCTTTGACCGACGCTGTGATCGACGTGCATCTGATGGTGAAACCCGTGGACCGGATCGTGCCCGACTTCGCCGACGCGGGCGCGAGCCTCATCAGCTTCCACCCTGAGGCTTCCGAGCATGTCGACCGCACCATCCGGCTGATCAAGGATTGCGGCTGCCGCGCGGGGCTGGTGCTGAATCCGGCTACGCCGCTCACGTTCCTCGACCACGTGCTCCCCGAACTCGACCTGGTCCTGGTCATGTCGGTCAACCCCGGCTTCGGCGGGCAGAAGTTCATCCCCTATGCGCTGGAGAAGCTGCGTGCGGTACGCAGCCGCATCGACCGGCTTGGGCAAGATATCTGGCTCGAGGTGGACGGCGGCGTGAAAGTGGACAACATCGCCGACGCAGCGCGCGCCGGCGCCGACACCTTCGTATCCGGCTCCGGCATTTTCTCTACCCCCGATTACGCTGCGACCATTGCAGCGATGCGCGCAGAGCTGGCCCGGAGCTGAGCTCGCCGCATGCGCTTTCCGCTCGCGGTGAGGGCAGTGGCGTTCGATCTCGATGGCACGCTGCTCGACACGCTCCCGGACATCGCCGCCGCGGCCGATTTGATGCTGGCTGACCTGGGGCGCCCCCCCGCTGGCTCGGACACCGTGCGCCGCTACGTGGGCGACGGGATAGGGCGTCTCACCAAGCGCCTGCTGACCTCAGACATGGAAGCGGAGCCGCCGGCTGACACATTCACGCGCGCGCGCGCGCTGTTCGAGTCGCACTATCGCACTACGTTCACGGCGCGCACCGTGCCCTTCCCGGGGGTGGAGGAGGGGTTGCGGCGCCTCGCGCAACAAGGACTCAAGCTGGCCTGCGTGACCAACAAAGCCGAGTCGTTCACCGTGCCGCTGCTCCAAGCAACCAGGTTGCACGCTTATTTCGACCTGGTGCTGAGCGGAGACAGCCTGCCTCGGCAAAAACCGGATCCCTTGCCGCTGCTCCATTGCGCGCGCCAGTTCGGGGCACTTCCCGGCGAGCTTCTGATGATCGGGGACTCGGCCAACGATACGCGCGCCGCCCGTGCTGCGGGCTGTCCCGCGTTCTGCGTACCCTATGGCTACGGTGCGCAGGACGTGCGGGAACTCGACTGCGATGCTATAGTTAGCGGTCTCATCGAGGCCTCCAGGCTGATTACCGCGATACGGTCGTGATCCACGGAACTGTGAAGGAAAACGCGATCTGGACGCTCGCGGCGGGGAGCTGGCGCTATTGGCGCCCGCTATCCGCTTCGCGTGCAGTCTAGGTTCGTCTTTTCCGTTTCACGCCGTTCCGTGGAGTCGTCATGACCGAGTCTGAATTCAGGCAGCTCGCCAACCAGGGGTTCAACCGCATCCCCCTGGTCCTGGAAACGTTCGCCGACCTCGACACACCGCTGTCGGTCTATCTCAAGCTCGCCAACCGTCCCTGGTCGTACCTGCTCGAATCGGTGCAGGGCGGCGAGCGCTTCGGGCGCTATTCGTTCATCGGGCTGCCCGCCGAGACGCGGTTCGAGGTCCGCGGGCATCACTGCGCCGAATACCGCAACAACCAGCTGCTGCAGTCATCCGAGCACAAGGACCCGCTGGAATTCGTGCGCGCCTGCCAGGCCCGCTTCAAAGCAGCGCTGCGTCCGGGGCTGCCCCGCTTTTGCGGGGGGCTGGTCGGTTTCTTCGGCTACGACACGGTCCGCTACATCGAAGGAAAGCTCGCGCGCACGACGCGGCCCGATGCTCTTGAGACGCCCGATATCCTGCTGCTGCTGTCGGAGCAGCTGGCGGTGGTCGACAACCTGTCCGGCAAGCTGTTCCTGGTCGTCTATCAGGACCCGCGCGAACCCGGCGCCTATGACAAAGCGCAGGCGCGCCTCACGCAGCTGGCGGTGCAGCTGCGGCAAAGCGTCCCGGTGCCCGAGGAGAAACCGACCCGGCCCGGGGTCGTGCAGCACGAATTCAGCGAGGACGCTTTCGTGGAGGCGGTAGAGCGAGCCAAGCGCTACATCTTCGACGGCGACATCATGCAGGTCGTGGTGTCGCAGCGCATCAGCCACGCCTACTCCGCCTCTCCGTTGTCTTTGTATCGAGCCCTGCGGGCGCTCAATCCTTCGCCGTACATGTTCTACTTCGACATGGACGCTTTTCATGTCGTGGGGGCATCGCCCGAAATTCTGGTGCGCCTCGAGGGCGAGGTTGTGACGCTGCGGCCGATTGCGGGGACGCGCCCGCGCGGAGCGACTCGCGAGCAAGACGAAGCCTATGAGCGGGATCTGCTGTCCGATCCCAAGGAGCGGGCCGAGCATGTCATGCTCATGGATCTCGGGCGCAACGACGTCGGGCGGGTGGCGAGGACCGGCAGCGTGCGCGTGACCGACAACATGGTCATCGAGCGTTACTCGCACGTCATGCACATCGTTTCCAACGTGGAAGGCCGCCTCAAGCCTGGCCTGGACGCGCTTTCGGTGCTGCGCGCGGCGTTTCCAGCCGGTACGGTAACTGGCGCGCCCAAGGTCCGGGCGATGGAGATCATCGATGAGCTGGAGCCCACCAGGCGCGGCATCTATGCCGGCGCCGCAGGCTACCTCGGCTTCAACGGCGACATGGATCTGGCCATCGCCATACGCACCGCCGTAATCAAGGCCGGCCGCCTTTACGTGCAGGCCGGTGCGGGCATCGTGGCTGATTCCGTGCCGAGCAGCGAGTGGACGGAGACCCAGAACAAGGCGCGCGCAGTGCTGCGTGCGGCCGAGATGGCGCAAGCCGGCCTCAACTCGGGAAAGCCAGTCTGATCCAACCCGACTCTCGAGCGAGGTGCAACCATGCTGGTCATGATCGATAACTACGATTCGTTCACCTACAACCTGGTGCAGTACCTCGGTGAGCTTGAACAGGACGTGGTGGTGTTTCGCAACGACGAGGTGTCCTTGGACGAGATCGCAGCACTCGACCCGGCGCACATCGTCATCTCGCCTGGTCCGTGCACACCGAGCGAAGCCGGCGTCTCGGTGCCTCTGATCCGCCGCTTCGCCGGCGAGGTGCCGATCCTCGGTGTGTGTCTCGGGCATCAGAGCATCGGCCAGGCGTTCGGCGGCAGGATCGTGCATGCCAAGCGGGTCATGCACGGAAAGATCTCCCAGATCCATCACCGCGGCGAAGGCGTGTTCCACGGGCTCGCCGACGCGTTCGAAGCTACGCGCTACCACTCGCTTGTCATCGAGCGTGAATCTCTGCCGGACGCACTGGCGGTCACCGCCTGGACCGATGACGGGGAGATCATGGGAGTGCGGCACAAGAGCTTCGCAGTACAAGGCGTGCAGTTCCACCCCGAGTCGATTCTGAGTCAGTTCGGTCACGATCTGCTGAGTAATTTTTTGAAGGTTCAGTAACGCGATCGGTGCACAGGAGGAGATATGACGCCACAGCAGGCGCTCGTGCGCGTGATCGAGCACCGCGAGATCTTTCACGAGGAGATGCTTGCGCTCATGCGTCAGATCATGAGCGGAGAAATTTCGCCGACGCTGATCGCCGCGATCACGATCGGGCTGCGCGTAAAGAAAGAGACCATCGGCGAGATCGCCGCAGCGGCGCAAGTGATGCGCGAGTTCGCGACCAAAGTTGAAGTCCCCGACCATGCGCATCTGCTGGACACCTGCGGTACGGGAGGTGACAGCGCGCACACGTTCAACATCTCGACCGCGGCGGCGCTGGTCGCGGCAGCGGCCGGCGCCAAGGTGGCCAAGCACGGCGGCCGCTCGGTGTCGAGCAAGTCGGGCAGCGCCGACGTGCTGGAGGCGCTCGGCGTGAACATCGCGCTCACGCCGGAGCAGGTCGCACGCTCGATCTCCGAAGTCGGCCTGGGTTTCATGTTCGCGCCCAGTCACCATGCTGCGATGAAGCACGCGGCGCCGGTGCGGCGCGAGCTCGGCGTGCGCACCATCTTCAACATCCTCGGGCCGCTCACCAATCCGGCAGGCGCCCGCAACCAGATCATGGGCGTGTTCCACCCGGATCTGGTCGGCATACAGGCGCGTGTGCTGCAGCGCCTCGGCAGCCGCCACGTGATGGTGGTCTATGGCCTGGAGGGATTGGACGAGATCTCGATCTCCGGTGAGACCATGGTGGGGGAGTTGAAGGATGGAGAGGTGCGCGAATACACCGTCCATCCCCGGCAGTTCGGCATGCCGGTCAGCGCGCTGCGCGAAATACAAGTCTCGGACCAGACCCAGTCGCGGGACATGTTGCTCGCTGCGCTGGCGAACGAACGCAATCCGGCGCGCGACATTGTGGCGGCGAACGCCGGCGCAGCGATCTACGTCAGCGGCCTCGCCGTCTCGCTGGAGGCGGGGGTCGAGAGAGCACGCGCGGTGCTGGGGAGCGGAGCTGCCCGACGGAAGCTCGACGAGCTTGCTGAGTTCTCCGGCCGCTTCAGGACCCCGAACTCCTGAGGAGGCGCAGGCGTTCGATGGCGCAGCCCGATATCCTCGAGCGCATCCTCGCCGTCAAGCGCGAGGAGGTCGCCGCCGCCGCCCGTGCCAAGCCGCTGACGTCCATCCGGCGCGAGGCGGAGGCAACTCCGCAGCCGATGGACTTCGCGGGCGCGCTGCGAGCCAAGATCGCTTCTGGCCAACCAGCAGTTATCGCGGAAATTAAGAAAGCCAGCCCGAGCAAGGGCCTTCTTCGGGAGCCCTTCGATCCCGCGGAGATCGCGGCGAGTTACGCCAGACACGGCGCAGCGTGCTTGTCAGTGCTCACGGACGTGCAGTTCTTTCAGGGCCGACCCGAGCATCTCGCGCAGGCTCGGCTTGCCGCCGGTCTACCGACCCTGCGCAAAGACTTCGTCGTCGATCCCTATCAGATTTACGAGGCTCGGGCGCTCGC
>DASPUW010000114.1:0-8348 GCA_035622675.1 Burkholderiales bacterium
AGGATCATGCCGACCTTGATCGGCTCCTGCGCGCCGGCGATGGGCGCCGCGAAGCTCATCGCAACCAAGAGCAGCGCGCCGAGACTGCGACTGAACATGGCTCCCCTCCTCCTGAATTCTTTTACCCGACCGGCATCATTATGGCATGGGCTGCGGGCGCGGCTAGCTTGTCTCCCTCTCCCCTCGCGGGAGAGGGTTGGGGTGAGGGAGCGACGCGCAGAATCATGCACTGGTACACTGAACTGCATGACCCAACGCACCTCCCCTCCCTTCCGCGCCGACCACGTCGGCAGCTTCCTGCGTCCGCCCGAGCTGCTCGCGGTGCGCCAGCGGTATCAGAAAGGCGAGATCTCCAAGGCCGAACTGCGCGGCGCGGAGGATCGCGCCATCCGCGACATCGTCCGGTTTCAGGAGGACCTGGGGCTGCAAGGCATTACCGACGGAGAGTTCCGGCGCACCTACTTTCACATCGATTTCCTCGAGCAGCTGGAAGGCGTCGAGACGCGCGGCGGCATTAGCACGAGCTTCCACAGCGCCACCGGTGAAGTCAACTTCGCTCCGCCTGTCATGCACGTCACCGCGAAGCTGAGACACACGCACCCGATCCAGGTGACCGATTTTCAGTTTCTCCGGTCGGTCACCAAGCGCGTGCCCAAGGTGACGATCCCCTCGCCCACCATGCTCCACTTCCGCGGCGGCCGCGCCGCCATCAGCCGCGAGGCTTATCCCGACCTCGAGACCTTCTATGGCGACGTCGCGGCCTGCTATCGCGAAGAGCTCAAGCAGCTTGGGCAAGCGGGCTGCACTTACGTCCAGCTCGACGACACCAACCTGGCCTATCTGTGCGACCCCAAGATGCGCGAGGGCGCGCGCCAGCGCGGAGACGACCCGAACGAGCTGCCGCGCCGCTACGCCCGGCTGATCAACGCCGCAATCGCGGACCGGCCCGCCGGCATGACCGTCTGCACGCACTTGTGCCGCGGCAACTTCAAGAGCGCGTGGGTCGCCGAGGGCGGCTACGAGCCGGTGGCGGAGGTGCTGTTCCGGGACCTGGCGGTCGACGGGTATTTCCTGGAGTACGACGATGCGCGCTCGGGCGACTTCTCGCCGCTGCGCTTCGTGCCAAAGGGCAAGATCGTCGTCCTCGGCCTGGTCACGACCAAGGTCGGCGAAGTCGAGTCGAAAGACGATCTCAAGCGTCGCATCGATGCTGCCACCCGCTACGTGCGGCTCGAACAGCTGTGCCTGTCACCGCAGTGCGGGTTCTCGAGCACCGTGCACGGCAACGAGATCGCACGTGAATCACAGTCCGCGAAGCTGCGGCTGATCGTCGAGACCGCGCGCGAGGTTTGGGGCACCTGAAGTAACTCTCCCCTCCTTCCGAAGGAAGGAAATGTCTTTTCTCCCCTCCTTTTCAAGGAGGGGTGGCGCGGAGCGACGGGGTGGTTGGGCATCAAAAGACGAACTCAGCCCGCTTTCCTGACCGAGCGACCGTTCTGCCGATTGATCGAACCCACTGCCAACGGAATGACGCTCCCTTCCTCCGTTGCGTCCGGCCTTTCGGCGCACGCCTCCATTACCGTTCGATACAGGGCCTGAGACTCCACCGAAGGCGCAACGCCAAGCACAACCGACAAGGTCTGACGCAGCCGCCGGTAGACACTGATAGCTTCGGTGTGTCGACCGAGTTGCTGGTAGCAGCGCATCAGTCCCTGATGGAAGGCCTCCACGATGGGGTCCGCATCGATCCCGCGCAGATAGAGGCGAATAGCGCCATCGGCATCTCCTGTCTCCTCAAGCGCCCGGCCATGTGTCGCCAGCAGGTGTATGAACTTGCCGCGCAAGCGCTCGCGCGTCGGCACGCTCCACGCCTCGCCTTCGTCTTCGGGCAGGAACTTGCCTCCGTACAGCGAGAGTCCCTTCGCTACCGCTCCCGGATCAGTCGACTGCGCGATCCGCTCTTCGAACCGCCACGCGTCCACCCAGCAAAGCGAGCGGTCAAGCGAGATCTTGCCACCTTGTTGTAAGACGACATCGCTTACGCCGAGCAGCTTACGCAGGCGCACCACCGTGATTCCCAGCGCTTGCTTCGCCGCATCGGCCTCCTCGTCGCCCCACAGGGCATCGCACAGCGACTGCTCGGGTACTTCCTGCCCGCCGTACGCGATAAGACTCTTGAGCAGAGCCAGCGTCTTCTTCGGAACCTTGCGAGAGAACTCGAGCGGCTCGTCGTTGACCAGCACCTCGAAGCGGCCGAGCGTGCGGATGCGAACCGGCCAGGGCCATACCTCGGACGCATCTGGCTGTGGCCTCAAGCGGAACATGCGGATGATCTGCTGCAGGAGATCCACCTCAATCCCTTCTTCCAGGGCGAGCATGAACAACGGAGGCATGGCCCAGTCGGAGAAGCGCAGGTAGTAGCGCCCGCTTCCTTCACGCGCAAGCGTCAGCGCTTCTCGCAGTTTCGTGCGGGCGGAATCCGAATCCCCTCTAACCATGGCGCAGCGCGCTTCCATAAGCACAAGCGCGGCGTGAAAGCATTGGTAGACGGGCGCGCGCCCGATCAACTCCTGTACCTGCGTCAAGAGCATTTCAGCGTGTTCGTTCTGCCCCACGTGCAGCAGCACGTCCGAATTGGTCAAGCAGAAGACCACCTCTTCCAGCCGAGACTGCGTACGCATCGCCGCCTCATAACTCAGCAACGCGAACTTTGCCGCATCATGTTTCTGGCCGCGATGGCCCGCTCTGCGTGCCTTCTGCAAAGAGAGCGTCGCCTCGACCATGGGTGAAGTCGGGCTGGGCATTGCTTCCACCTCGAGCAGAGAGACACTCGCTGCTGACCACCCGAGGCTGCGCCACTCGACCGCCAGTCGCCACAGAATGATTTGCCGCAACACCAAGCGCAATCCGTTGGCTTCCGCGATCTGGCGCCCCCGATTCAGATTCTCGAGGGCTTCGTCGTAGCGTGCTTCGATGAACCTCAGCCATCCCATCTGCGCGAACCACCAAGCGGCTTCGGAAGGACTGGCAGTATCGCGGGTTGCCAATGGCTTCGACGCGGTCGCTATCCGATCCCCGCACTCGAAGTCTCCACATAGGCCGGCCACGACCAAGGCATGCATCGCTGCGACCAGCGCGACATTTGGATCGGTGCAATGAGGCAACAGCGCATCAACGCGACGATAGGCCGGAATCGTCAGGGGATGCCACGGCCTGAGGTGAAACAGAGTCACGCAGAGCACACCCCAAACCTTCAGGTCGACATCCGGGGACGAACGCTCAGGCGAATAGTCGAGTTCGGAAAGCAGCTCATCCAACCACCGGTCCATGGTTTCAAGGGCGTGAAAGCCCAGGAACGCGCCACCGAGTAGCGCCGTCAGACATTCGACTTTCCCCTGCTTGTTCTGGCTGGAGCGAAAGAGAGCTAGAGCAGTCTCGAGCGTTCTGACGCCTTCCTCTGGCCCGATCTCGAGCTGCGCTCTCCCGGACCAATAGGCTAACCAAGGCTCGCTGACTCGCAATTTAGCGGGAATGCATCGGAGCCAACGCACTAGGGTCTGCCGCCGACCGCTGCCAAGCAGGTCCTTGGCGGCGTCGAGGATCGCGTGGACAGCTTCCTCCCAGCGCTCTGCCTCGATCCACAGGTCCATCGCGGCCTCGAGATCACCGCTTACTTTTAGCGCCTGTGCGCAGTGAAGTTTCAGGGTTTGCAATTCCGCAGCATCCAGAGTTTGCCTCGCGTGCGTTTGCAGGAAATCGCGGAACAGAGCGTGGAACTGGTAGATAGGCTCCTCGCCCGGCCGTCGGTCGGTAAACAGATGCCGGCGATAGAGCTGTTCGAGGACCTGGCCCGCGTCCCCCCTGCCGCTCAGTTTCCTGGCCATCGACTCTGTTACGTGCGGAAGGAAGGAAACACACAACAAGGTGTGGCGCGTCGGTTCTGGAGCCCGGTCAAACAGCAGACTGGCGAAATAGTTGAAGACCGACTCGCGCGTCTCGGTATTGAGCGTCCCCGCGTCGGGCGCCACGTGACCGGCGCGTTCGAGCATCAACGTAACGCCCGCGACCCAGCCCTCGGACTGCTGATGAAGCGCCCGCACCAAGCCGTCATCGCGGATGCTGCGCGCGGCGGAAATCTCTCGCACTTCATCCAAAGTGAGCTGGAGCATGTCCCAATGCACGCCGAATAGTCTGCCCGAAGCCGAAAGCTGCGTGAAGGATGCGGGAGCCTCTATGCGGCTGATGCAACAGATCGAGCTGCCCGGTGGGACCTCGGAAGCCGCGCTGCGGACGATCTCGTGCAGAGAGGCGTCCACCGGCGCCTCCTGGTAGTTGTCAAGCACGATCACGACATCCGACGGCAGCCGCGCGAAGAGTTGACGAAAGAAGGTTCGAGCAAAGGCGGCAAGGTCCGACAGGTGCTCGGGCACAAGCCTGGGTAACGCGGGTGTATCTGCGCCCGGAAACGCCTGCGCTGCCAGGGTCAGATAGTGGAAGAGATTGGCAGGATCGGAATCGTTGGATTCGACCTGATACCAGAGCGTCGGAATACAGCGCGCTCCGAGGTAGCTTGCGACCAAGGTGGTCTTGCCTGCGCCGGGCGGCCCGTCGACCCAGAGCAGCGGGCGCCCGCGATTCGCGTCGAGCTGCGCGAATAAGCGTTCTCTTGCCACCACCCCGAACAGGCGTGGCGTGCTGATCTTCGCGATCGCACGTTGCTTGCCCATGCAGCGCCCCGCACAGCCAAAGAGGGAACCATGCACGCCGCGCTGGAATGCGCGGCGTGCTCAGTATGCTCCCGTCACAGCGCCTAAGAAAAGAACGTGATCAGTGGCCGTTCACCGGCAGTGACCAGCCGAACCCTCCCCGCCAAACACCAGCCCACACCACCTTTACCGAACTGAGCTGCCCGAACGGGTCGCTCGCCGGAGCGGTGATATCCACCTTGGCGGACTCGGCTGGACACCAGTCTGCGACATAGGGGATCTTGATCAACTGCACGGGGCCTGTGACCCCCTTGCGGGTCACTTCGTGAATAAGTCCCGAGCCGTGCTCACAAGGATCCGGCTTCATCACCAGTTCAGCGCGGATCATCTCGCGTCCGCCCATAGTTCCAACGGCGATGACGCGTTGGCCCTGATGTTCCAACCGTGTCACCCCTTCGCGAACCGGATAGTTGAAGTATTTCGCCAGCGCGGCGGTCACACTCCCCGGGCTGTACAGCCCGGCTAACATCCATCGTCCTTTGGCGCCGCCCGGTGCGTCAAACCCCTCGAGATCGACAGCCATGAAGGAGCTTGAATACGCAGGGAGACCATAGCTATCTTCGGCGGCGTACATGATGATCTGGCCCGTCGCTCCTGGCGCCACTTGCAGACCGCTGGGAGACAGTTTCTTGATTCGCGACTCATCGTAAGCGATCCCAATCACCACAGCATCGGTCTTGCTTACAAAGTATGGCGGCGGCGGCAGTTCCTCCGCGGCAGCGGGGACGACGTGCGTGGTCGTGAGCAAACCGAAGAACGCGGCCCAAATCGAATGCCGTGTCAACCGGAGCATTTCGATAGCAGCGGTGAATTCGCTGTGGAGCAACTGAGTACTTCTCATACGATCCTCCTGATATGGTTGAAGGCAATCGACCTTCTTTCTACTCCATGGCCTCAGCCCAGGGGTTGCCATAGAGCCCATGCACGCTTCATTTACCGTCCTGATGACCGGCAATGTTGGATGGCTGAGATCGCCGCGCGGCGGGAGGACGAGACAAAGTGGTCCATAGCTCGTCGGACGATCGGAACGGCGTGACGTCTCCCGTTTCGACCGATTCGACGACACCGGCGACTCCGTCGGCCTCTTGACGGTAGACGCGGACCACGTAACTTCGGAGCACTTCCATTCGCCCTTCCCTCCTTGGCGTGAGGAGAGCTTAGGCGAGCGGCGGGTACAGATTGACTACAAATTGGAGATTGGCGTATCCCTCACCCCGACCCTCTCCCGCAAGGGGAGAGGGAGGCAGGCTAGCGTCCCATTGCCTTGCGCTTCCACAATTCCCAGGCGCGATCGTAACCGCCGAGTCCGCCGAGCTTGCGCACCTCCTCGGGATCGAGATAGGTGATCTCGCCGCCTAGCGCGATGGCCTGCGCCTGCAGCCTCGCATCCATCTGCAGGTAGATGCTGCGCGCCACCGCGACCGGCACCGACTCCCCGACCACGACCGCTCCGTGCCCGCGCATCAGCGCGGCAGGCTTGTCGCCGAGCGTTAGAGCAAGCGCTCGCCCCAGCTCGGGCGTTTTGACGAGCATGTCCGTCATGCCGCCCGCCTCGCGGATCTCGAACACCGGCACACCCTGCCCGACGAAAGCCGCCATGTGGTAAATGGGCCGCATCGGCACTTTGGTCACACCAAACGGGATGACCGCGGGGGAATGGTGATGCACCACGGACTTCACGTCCGGGCGTGCCTTGTAAATCTCGCCGTGGATGAACCGCTCCAGGTAGAACTTGCGCCCGCGCGGGTCGACGGGGACGCTGTCCAGGTCGAATTCGACGATGTCCTCCGCCGTGACCAGCTCTGGAGCGACGGAGCGCGACAGCAGATAGCGGTTGGGATCGAGGTTGTGCCGAGCGCTCACGTGACCATACCCGTCCACGACCCCCTGATCCGCGAGGACCCGGTTCGCGGCAACCAGATCCTCGATCAACCCTGGATCGGCAGGACCGGCCGACGCCGGTTCGGCGCCTGCGCGCTTTGCGGCGGCCAGCAGGACGCCGGCACCTAGGACGGTGCAGTAGGTGAGGAACTCGCGGCGCGCCAGCCGCCGCTCAGCTCGATGTGCAGCAGCCATAGGAATCTCCATCGCAAATTACCCCCACCCTACCCTCCCCCGCGCGCGGGGGAGGGAGGCCGCGCCAAGGAAACTCGACAGCACCGATTATGTCATTGCGGGCTTCTCGGCTCACTTCCCTTGCGCTAGGTCAAGACGTCCCGGACGGACTTGCGTTCTCATGAAAGCGCGAGAGGGGAGGAGCCATGTTAACCATCGAAGATTGCATCGGGCTGTCGGAGCTGACCGAAGAGGAGATCGCGGCTATCGCCGAGCACGAGCATATTCCCGAGATGGCCGCTCTCGAGCTGGGCAACTATCTCATCCAGACCTCGTCTGGGGAAAAGCGCATCAAGGCGATGATCGTGGACGATATCGATCGGGCACGCCGCGACTGCGATTTCCATCGCCTGCTCGCGTTGAAGCTCTGCCTCAAGCACTTTCTCGCGCATCACGCCGTCAGTAGGTGACACGGCCCACGGTGGCCGGAGCGCATCGAGCTCGGTATAAGATGTCTCGATGGACAGCAACGGGATCTGGGATTTCGCGCTCAAGCCAGTGCGCTACGCGTGTGGAGCGGTTGTCCTCGCCTCTGCGCTTGTGGCGCCAGCCGTCGGCGCCGAGACAACCACCTCGAGCGCACCCGAGAACGCTTCCCCGCCCGCCTATACGAACCGGCTGATCGAGTCCGGCAGCCCGTACCTGCTGCAGCACGCGCACAACCCAGTCGACTGGTACCCGTGGGGCCCGGAGGCTTTGGACAAAGCCAAGCGCGAGAACCGCCCAATTTTCCTGTCGATCGGCTACAGCACCTGTTACTGGTGCCACGTGGCCGAGCGGACTCTCTTCTCCGATCCTCGCATCGCCGACCTGATGAACCGCTGGTTCGTCAACATCAAAGTTGACCGCGAGGAGCGCCCGGACCTGGATGCCGTATACATGTGGGCGACCGAGCTGCTCACCGGCGGCGCGGGCGGCTGGCCCAACAATCTTTTTCTGACGCCCGACCTCGAGCCGTTCTACGCGGGAGGTTACTTCCCGCCCACAGACGACGAGTCGGGGCGGCCCGGCTTTCCGTCCATTCTGACCGCGATCCACGACGAGTGGACCGAGAATCCGGAGCGCATGAAGCAGCGCGCCGGTGGCGTCGCCGCGGTGCTGCGCCAGCGTCAGGCGTCTCTTGCGGGCAATGCACCCGAGCACGTCGATCCGGCGCAGTGGCCAGCGCGAGCGCGCGCGTCCATTCTGCAGCGCTTCGATGCAGAACGAGGCGGCCTCGGCGCAGGCGCGCGCCAGAGCACCAAGTTCCCGCAGTCGCCGGTGCTCGACCTGATGCTCACCGAATTCGCGTGCGACCGCGATCCCGACACGCGGCGCTTTCTGACTGTGACGCTCGATGCGATGGCCTACGGCGGGATCTACGATCAGCTCGGCGGCGGATTTCACCGCTACAGCACCGAGCGCACGTGGTCGATTCCGCACTTCGAGAAGATGCTCTACGACAACGCGCAGCTACTCGGGGTCTAC
>DASPUW010000115.1:0-3989 GCA_035622675.1 Burkholderiales bacterium
GGCGTCTTGGCGGCTCACAATCCAAGAATATGCTGCGCGATGATGTTGCGCTGGATCTCGTTCGAGCCGCCGTAGATGGTGACCTTCCTGTGGTTGAAGTAGCGCGCAGCCAGAGGGCCGGCATACTCGGGCCCGACCCGCTCTCCCAGCCACTGGCCACCCCACGACTCCGGCAGAAACGGCAGCGCAAACGGCCCCACCGCTTCCATCATCAGCTCGGTCAAGGTCTGCTGTATCTCGGTACCCTTGATCTTGAGGATCGACGCCTCCGGTCCGGGGGCCCTACCCTCCCGCTCCGCGGACGCGACCCGCAGGTCGGTGATCTCGAGCGCCATGAGATCGATCTCCAGCCGCGAAACCTTGTCCTTGAAGCGGGGGTCGTCGAGCAAAGGCCGGCCGTCCTTCTGCTCCTGCGCGGCGATGCGCTTGAGAAAACGCAGCTCGCGCTTGCAGCGCGACACGCCCGCAATGCCGCTGCGCTCGTGCGACAGCAGGAATTTGGCGTAGGTCCAGCCACGCCCTTCCTCGCCGACCAAATTGCGCAACGGCACTTCGACATTCTCGAACCAGACCTCGTTGACTTCGTGCTCGCCGTCCAGAGTGACGATCGGCCGCACCGTGACACCGGGCGAGCGCATGTCGATCAGCAGGAACGAGATGCCTTCCTGCCGCTTGCCCGCGCTCGAGGTACGCACCAGGCAGAAAATCATGTCGGCATATTGGCCGAGGGTGTTCCACGTCTTCTGCCCATTGACGATGAAGTGCTCCCCGCGCCGCTCGGCGCGCGTCTTGAGGGAGGCGAGGTCCGACCCGGCGCCCGGCTCAGAGTAGCCCTGACACCACCAATCCTCGCTGGACAGGATGCGCGGCAGGTAGTGCTCCTTCTGCCAGGGGGTGCCGAACGCGATGATGACCGGTCCCACCATGTTCACACCGAACGCGATCACCGGCGGTGCGCCCGCCTCGGCGCAGGCTTCGTCGAACAGATGCTTCTGCACCGCGTTCCAGCCCGTGCCGCCGTACTCCGGCGGCCAGCCGGGCGCGATCCAGCCGCGCTCGAACAAGATCTTCTGCCAGCGGACGTAGTCTTCCTTGCCGAGCCTGTGGTGCTCCAGCACTTTGCGGGCGATGTCGGGCGGCAGCTTGGAGCGAATGAATGCGCCCACCTCCGCGCGGAAAGCCTGCTCGTCGGGGGTGTAGTTGAGATCCATGGGCCGATCCAAAAGAGCCGCGCGTCACGCCCGCGGATGGCACGGGCAAGCCCAGCGTGGACGCTGCGTGCGAGGGCGCTTTGCAGAATACGGGAACGCCTCGGCGGAGGCAACGAGTCGAGCGGCAGGGGCTATAATTTGTCTTTGTCCTGCCGCTGTCATCCGTTCACTCCAGGAGGTTCCATGGGTACCCGCGAACAAGAGCTTCTCGCCCAGCTCAACCTCGAGCCGCTGTGGCTGCCGTTCACGGCCAACCGTCAGTTCAAGGCCTCGCCGCGTCTGCTCGTCGCCGCCAAAGACATGTACTACACGTCTCACGACGGGCGCCAGATTCTGGACGGTATCGCGGGTCTCTGGGCAGTCAACGCCGGGCACTGCCGCCAGCCGATCGTGGACGCGATCAAGAAGCAGGCGGAGAGCCTCGACTACGCCACCGGGTTTCAAATGCACAGCCCGGTGCCGTTCGTCGCGGCCGACCGCCTGGTGCGCATCACGCCCAAAGGCATGGATCACGTGTTCTTCGTCAACTCCGGCTCCGAGGCGGTGGACACCGCGCTCAAGATCGCGCTGGCCTACCATCGCGCACGCGGACAGGGGACGCGGCGCGTGCTGATCGGGCGCGAGCGCGGCTATCACGGCGTCGGCTTCGGCGGCATCTCGGTCGGCGGCATGGGCGGCAACCGTAAGACTTTCAACGGCCAGCTGCTGGGCGCCGTGGACCACCTGCCGCACACGCACAGCCTGGAAAAGAACGCCTACACCCGCGGTCAGCCGCAGTGGGGCGCGCATTTCGCGGATGCCTTGGAAGGCCTCGTCGCGCTGCACGACGCATCGAACGTCGCGGCTGTCATCGTCGAGCCCGTGGCCGGCTCGACGGGAGTATTGCTGCCGCCCAAGGGTTATCTCCAGAAACTGCGCGAGATCTGCGACAAGCACGGCATCCTGCTCATCTTCGACGAGGTCATCACGGGATTCGGCCGCACCGGGAGCGCCTTCGCCGCGCAGACCTTCGGCGTGACGCCGGACATGATCACGTGCGCTAAAGCGCTGACCAACGCCGCGGTGCCGATGGGCGCGGTGATCGTGAAGAAGGAGATCTACGACTCGTTGATGCAGGGCCCGGAGAGCTCCATCGAGCTCTATCACGGCTACACCTACTCGGGTCATCCGCTCGCCGCCGCAGCGGCCGTCGCCACGCTCGACCTGTTCCAGGCTGAAGGTTTGTTTCAGCGCGCCGCGGAACTGGCGCCCTACTGGGAAGACGCGGCTCACTCGCTGAAGGGATTGCCCCACATCATCGACATTCGCAACGTCGGCCTGGTGGTCGGCGTCGAGCTCGAACCGATCGCGGGGAAGCCCACCGTGCGGGCGTTCGAGGCATTCCTGCGTGCTTATCAGAAAAACGTGCTGATCCGCACCACGGGAGACACCATCGCGCTGTCACCGCCGCTCATCGTCGAGAAGAAGCACATCGACCAGCTGTTCGAGACGGTGCGCAACGTGCTCAAGACGCTGCCGTAAAGCAAAACGCATTTACCACGAAGGACACGAAGGTACACGAGGGAAACAAGACAAAGACAATTGGCGATACACGACGCCACTTTATAGATGGTCCGAACTCCACGCACTCCAGTTCTTGCCTTTCTTCGTGTTCCTTCGTGTCCTTCGTGGTGAACGAGGTTAGGTTGGTAAGAGGGTCACCCTGTGAAATTCGTCATCGCCCAGATGCAGCACGAGACCAACACGTTCTCGCCGGTGTCCACACCGTGGGAAGCATTCGGCAAGGACGGCCCCAGTCTCGGCAAGGCGGCCTACGAAGCGGCCAAGGGCACGCGCGTGCCGATGGCGGCCTACCTGGAACTGGCGGAACGCGTGGGCGCGGAGATCGTCACGCCGCTCGCGGCTTGGGCCAACCCGAGCGGGCCGGTGGACGGCAAGGCTTACGATCGCTTCTGCGATCTGATCGGTGACGCCGTGAGTCGGGGCTGCGACGCGATTTTCCTCGACTTGCACGGTGCCATGGTGGTCGCGGACCGGACCGACGACGGCGAAGGCACCTTGCTCGGCAAGCTGCGCAAGGCCGCGCCTCGCACACCCATTGCCGTCTCGCTCGACCTGCACGCCAATGTGACGGATGAGATGGTGCGCAACTGCGATGTGATCGCCGGCTACAAGACCTATCCTCACGTCGATGGCTACGAGGCCGGGCAGCTCGCCGGCAGCATCCTGCTGAGGTACTTGAAGGGCGAAGTCAAGCCCGTGATGGCATGGGGCAACGTTCCGCTGCTGGCGCAGACGCTCAAGCAGAACACCGACGAGAGCCCCATGAAAGACTGTGTGGACGCGGCGCGCGCCGCCGAGAAGAACGGGCTCCTCGCAGCCACCGCTTTCGGAGGCTTTCAGCAGGCGGACATCCGAGACGCCGGTTTCAGCGTAGTCACGGTCGCCGACGGCGACCAACGCAAAGCCGAGCAAGCCTGCAGATCGATCCTCGATATCGCATGGCGCCACAAGGAAGCGTTCGTGTACCGCGGAGAGCCGCTGTCGGAAGCAATCGCGCGGGCCAAGGGCATGGCGGAGCGCGCCGGTGGACCGATCCTGCTGCTCGATCACGCGGACAACTGCGCGTCGGGAGCGACTCAGGACACCACGTACGTGCTGAAGGAGGCGCTGCGCCAGGGCTTGAGCGACATCGCCGTCGGTCCGCTGCGCGATCCCGCGGCCGTCGAAGCGATGGTGCGAGCCGGAGTCGGCGCGAAGATCACGCTGCGCCTCGGA
>DASPUW010000116.1:0-20825 GCA_035622675.1 Burkholderiales bacterium
AGGCAAGACGCTGGCCGCGTTCCTCGCCGCCATCGACGCGCTGGTGCGTCAAGGTGTGCGCCACCCGCTGCGCGACGAGACGCAGGTCGTCTATGTCTCGCCGCTCAAGGCGCTGTCCAACGACGTCCACCGCAACCTCGAAGAACCGCTGGCCGGCATCCGTCAGGAGCTGGCCGCGCTCGGTTTCCCCGAAGTCGAGATCCGCACGCTGGTGCGCACCGGCGACACGCCGCAAGGCGAGCGCGATCGGATGCGACGCAAGGCGCCGCACATCCTGGTGACCACCCCAGAATCGCTCTACATCCTTCTCACCAGCGAATCGGGGCGCAAGGCGCTCGCCAGCACGCGCACCGTCATCGTGGACGAGATCCATGCTCTCGCCCCCAATAAGCGCGGTTCCCATCTCGCGTTGTCGCTCGAGCGCCTCGAGCACGTCACGGGCCACCGCCTGGTGCGCGTGGGCCTGTCGGCGACCCAGAAGCCGATCGAGGAAGTCGCGCGTTTCCTGGTCGGTCTGGGCGGCCGGTCCGCGCAGGATTTGTTCGAGCATGACGGCGACGCGAAGGCCGCAGAACCGGGCTGCGTCATTGTCGACACCGGTCACGTGCGCAGGCGCGATCTCGCCATCGAAGTTCCGGATGCACCCCTCGAAGCCGTCATGTCGGGCGAGGCCTGGAGCGAGGTCTACGATCGGCTCACGAGCTTGATCAAGGAGCACCGCTCGACGCTCGTGTTCGTCAACACGCGCCGACTGGCCGAGCGCGTGGCCCGCGCACTCACGGAGCGCCTCGGCGACAAACAGGTGACGTCGCATCACGGCAGCCTGGCGCGCGAGCAGCGCCTCGACGCCGAACAGCGGCTCAAGCGCGGGGAGTTGAAGGCGCTCGTCGCCACCAGCTCGCTCGAGCTCGGCATCGACATCGGCCACGTGGACCTCGTGTGCCAGATCGCGACGCCGCGCTCCATCTCCGCTCTCCTGCAGCGCGTCGGGCGCTCGGGCCACGCCGTTGGCGGGCTGCCCAAGGGGCGTCTGTTTCCGCTGTCGCGCGACGATCTGGTGGAGTGCACGGCTCTGCTGGACGCGGTGCGGCGCGAGGAGCTCGACCGGCTGCATGTGCCGGAGCAGCCGCTCGACGTGCTCGCCCAGCAGATTGCCGCAGAGCTCGCGTGCGGCGAATGGGATGACGAGGCGCTCTACGAGCTCCTGCGGCGCGCCTGGCCTTACCGCGCCCTGACGCGCGAGGCGTACGCGGCGGTCGTGCAGATGCTGGCCGAAGGTTACTCGACGCGGCGCGGCCGCCGCCATGCGCTCGTGCATCGCGACGCGGTGAACCGCAAGCTGCGCCCGCGCCAGGGCCTGCGCCTCATCGCCATCACCTCCGGCGGCACCATCCCCGACAACGCCGACTACAACGTCGTTCTGGCTCCGCAGGAGCAGATCGTTGGCACGGTGAACGAAGACTTCGCGGTCGAGAGCATGGCCGGCGACATCTTCCAGCTCGGCAACACCTCGTACCGCATCCTGCGCGTGGAGGCAGGGCGCGTGCGCGTAGAGGATGCCGAGGGACTGCCCCCCACGATCCCGTTCTGGCTGGGCGAGGCACCGTCGCGCAGCGACGAGGTGTCCGCCGCCGTGTCGCGGTTGCGGGAAGACGTCGAGGCGCGCCTGTCGAATCCGGATCTCGCCCTGCGCTACCTGACCGACCAGGTCGGCGTGGCTGACGAAGCGGCAGTCCAGATCGTTGACTATTTCTCCGCAGCGAAAGCAGCGCTCGGCTTGCTCCCGACTCAGCGCGACCTCGTGTTTGAGCGCTTCTTCGACGAGACCGGCGGAACGCAGTTCATCATTCACTCGCCTTACGGCAGCCGTGTCAACCGCGCGTGGGGCCTGAGCCTGAGAAAACGCTTCTGCCGCAAGTTCAACTTCGAGCTGCAGGCAGCGGCGACCGAGGACGCGATCATTCTCTCGCTGACCGCCGCGCACAGCTTCCAGCTCGATGAAGTCGCGCGCTATCTGAACGCGAAGAGCGTGCGGGGCCTGCTGGTGCAGGCGCTGCTCGATGCGCCCATGTTCATGACGCGCTGGCGCTGGAACGCCTCGATCGCGCTCGCCTTGCTGCGCTTCAAGGGCGGAAGCAAAGTGCCGCCTCAGCTGCAGCGCATGGAGGCCGAAGACCTGATCGCCGCCATCTTCCCGGACCAGCTCGCCTGCCAGGAAAATCTGGTGGGCGATCGTGAGATCCCCGACCACCCGCTGGTGCAGCAAACCATCGCCGACTGTCTGCACCAGGCGATGGACATCGATGGCCTCGAGAACCTGCTGCGCCGTCTCGAAAGCGGCGAGGTCCGCGTCACCGGGCGCGACCTCACCACGCCCTCGCCGCTGGCGCTCGAGATCCTCAGCGCGAGACCCTACGCGTACCTCGACGATGCGCCGCTGGAGGAGCGGCGCACACAGGCCGTGGTCAGCCGCCGCTGGCTCGATCCCGACAGCGCTGCCGACATCGGCCGCCTCGATCCCGACGCCATCGCGCGCGTGCGCGAAGAGGCCTGGCCCCAGGCCGACAGCGCAGACGAGCTGCATGACGCGCTGCTGTGGCTCAGCTACATCACCGCGGTCGAGGCGCGCGCCAACAGCGGCTGGGAGCCCATGCTGAGCGCGCTCGTCGCCGCGGGCCGGGCCACACGCTTGCAGGTTGCCGGTTCGCCTGTCGAAGCGGCCCTGTGGATCGCCGCGGAGCGCGCTCCGGAGTTCTTCGCCGCGTGCCCCGGCGCTGTGCTTCAGCCCGCAGTTCAAATCCCGCAGGAATACGCCGCGAAGACGTGGACGCCAGAGCGTGCGCTAGCCGAGATCGTGCGCGGGCGTCTCGAGGGACTCGGCCCGACCACCGCACGCGCACTGGCCGAGTCGCTGCGGCTGTCGCTTCCCGAGGTCGACGCTGCGCTGCTGGCGCTCGAGACCGAGGGCTTCGCGATGCGCGGCCGTTACAGCGCCGGGGCCGCCGAGGACGAGTGGTGCGAGCGCCGGCTGCTGGCGCGTATCAACCGCTACACGATCGGGCGCCTGCGCAAGGAGATCGAGCCGGTGGGCGCGGCCGACTTCATGCGGTTTTTGCTCGACTGGCAGCACGCGGCGCCGGAGGAGCGCATGGAGGGTCCGGACGCCGTGGCCGCCATCGTTTCTCAGCTGGAGGGATTCGAAGCGGCGGCCGCCGCCTGGGAGAGCGAGATCCTGCCGGCGCGGGTGTCGGCCTACGACCCGGCCTGGCTCGACGACCTGTGCCTCGCCGGCCGGATCGTGTGGACGCGGCTGCAGGCGCCGCGCTTGGCACCCGACCGGGCGCAGGGCCCGAGCCCAGTGCGTAGTACGCCCATCACCCTCATCACGCGCAGGAACCTGCCCGCGTGGACCGCGCTGGCCAGCCCCGCTGGCGCCGAGAGTCCACGCTTGAGCTCGCGTGCCCAGGCGGCGGCGGATTTTCTCGGTCGCGAGGGGGCATCGTTTTTCGACGACATCGCGCGTGGGCTCGACCTCCCCCGCACCTTCGTCGAGGACGCGCTGGGTGAGCTGGTCGCGGTCGGGCTGGTGAACTCTGACGGCTTCAGCGGACTGCGCGCGCTGCTATTGCCCTCCGAGCGGCGCAAACCGATGGCGGGCGGGAAGCGGAGGCGCACCGCGCTGCTCGGCGTGGAAGACGCGGGACGCTGGGCGCTGATCCGGCGCCCGGCGCAGGCAGACGAGCCTGGCCCCGCCCTGCGGCGCGAAACGCTCGAGCAGCTCGCGCGCACGCTGCTCAAGCGCTACGGTGTGGTGTTCTGGCGGCTGCTCGCACGCGAGGCCGAATGGCTGCCGCCCTGGCGTGAGCTGCTGATGGCGCTGCGTCGTCTCGAGGCGCGCGGCGAGATCCGCGGAGGCCGCTTCGTGGCCGGCTTCTCCGGTGAGCAGTTCGCCCTGCCTGAAGCGGTGGGCGTGCTGCGCTCCACCCGCAACGAAGACAAGACCGGCAAACTGAGCACCGTAAGCGGCGCGGACCCGCTCAACCTGGCGGGCATCCTGCTGCCCGGCCCAAAGGTCGCGGCGCTCTACTCGAATCGCGTCGCGTTTCGCGACGGTATCGCGCTAGCGGCGCTGGTTTCGGGCGAGGTCCACTATTTCGAAAAAGTCGATCCGGAGCAGGCTTGGGAGCTCAGGAATCTACTGCTGCGCACGCCAGCGCCTTCCCAACTCGCTGCGCTGCTGCCCTAAGGCACCTTGTCCTCCGTCGGCGTCGCCGCGGGCGCAATTCAAGAATATCCGTATTCCGACCCGCCGCCGATTCTGGTAGCTTGATTTCCCGACGCGACGCCCATCTGGCGCGACCGCATAGGGGGATCTGCACGATGGCTACACCGCCACGCTTCACCTGGCTTGCCGCGCTGATGGCGATCGGCATGGCCGCCGCGAGCACGCCGTTGCATGCGGCTCACGCCGCGGACGGCGCCGGCCCAGCGAACTGGACTAACAACCTCTCGCCAATCGGGCCGGAGGATTGGAACTACCAGCGGGCGGCCCATTTGCTGGAGCGCGCCGGGTTCGGCGGCACGCCCGAGGAGATCCAAGCCCTGGCGGCGATGACGCCGCAGGCCGCCGTGCGCCACCTGGTGCGCTATCAGCCGGCCCGCGCCGCCGATCAGGAAGCTTTCGAGCCGTCCGAGATTTTCGACCCCGGCCTGGACCCCTTCCCCCCCAGCCGGCCGGCCACCACCGACGACGCGAAGCGGCAAGGCGAGGCCCTCGGCGTGAAGGTCAAACCAGCCGGCAACCGCCGCATGCAGCCAGTGGTGAACAAGTTCTTCTATTGGCTGCGCGCCAGCCGCCTCGAGACAGACCGGGTCGCCTACTGGTGGGCCAACCGCATGCTCGCCAGCGACCGTCCTCTGCAGGAAAAGATGGCGCTGTTCTGGCATGGCCACTTCGCCACCAACGAAGACAAAGTGCGCGACTACCGCAAGATGCTGCAGCAGCTCGAGCTGTTCGAGAGGGAGGGCACGGGGAACTTCCGCACCCTGATGATCGGCGTCGCTCAGGGCCCGGCCATGCTCGCTTTCCTGGACGCCGGCGTCAACGTGAAGGGCGCGCCCAACGAAAACTTCGCGCGCGAGATCATGGAGCTGTTCACCATGGGGGTGGGAAACTACTCCGAACATGACATTCGCGAGGCGGCGCGTGCCTTCACCGGCTGGAACTTTCGCGACCTCGCGTTCCAGGTCGATGAGGACAAGCACGACGCGGCGACCAAGACCGTGTTGGGACAAAGCGGCGCATTCGACGGTGTCGCCGTCGTCGACATCATCTTGAAGCAACCGGTCACGGCCGAGTTCATCGCCGGTAAGCTCTACCACTACTTCGTGCGCCAGGATCTGTCGCCCGCCACCCGCAAGGCGCTGGGCGATGTCCTGCGTAGCAACCAATATGAGATCGCGCCTCTGCTCGAGACGATGTTCCTGTCGAAGGATTTCTACAGCCCGGCATCTTACGCGACGCGCATCAAGAGCCCGGTCGAGCTGGTGGTGTCGACCTACAAGAAGCTGGGCCTGCACGAGGTTCCCGGCGTCCCGGACTTCAACGAAACCACCGGCTCGCTCGGCCAGCATCTGTTCCATCCGCCCACGGTGGCGGGCTGGGCCCAGGGCAGAAGCTGGATCACGCCGGGGCTGCTGATCGAGCGCGGCAATTTCGGGCTGGACGTGGTGTTTCCGGACATCACCTACATTCCTCAGGACCGCTACCCCGTGTACCCGACCGGCAACGAGATCCGCGCCGTGCACGAGCGGATCCGGGCCGGCTTCGACATCTCGTCCGCCACCAAGCCCGCGGGCAAAGACGGCGAAGCGGAAATGATGGCGGTATCGAACGCGATGGCCGATCGCGACGAGGACTTCAACACCCGTTACGCGAGCTACCGTGGCTGGCAGATGGCAGTCGAGAAGGTGAAGCCGATCCCGCGCACTGTCGCGCGGCTCGATTTGAGCGCGATGGTTGAAAAGGCCGGCTGCAAGACCAGCGCCGAGGCAGTGGATTACTTTGCCTACCGCTTCTTGCGCGTTCCCTTGGATGCCGGGACGCGCGCGCGCTACATCGAATTCCTCAAGGCGGAGCTGGGCACAGACAATCTGCGCGATGCGGCGACTTACATGGAGGATCCGTTGCGCATGTTGTTGCACCTGATGATGAGCGCACCAGAGTATCAGCTGGGGTGATAAAGCCGTGACCCATGATTCGTGACAGATCGGAGAGAGCAGATGAAGCCATCGACGGAGCGTAACCCTCGCCGTGAGCTGCTGCGCGGAGCGCTGGGCGGTTTGAGCCTGCAAATGACACGCGGGCTTGGCCTGCCCCTACTGTTCGGTCAAGCGGCGCTCGCGAACGCCAGCGAAGTGCGCGACCCGAACCGCATCCTGGTCATCTTCGAGCTGTCCGGCGGCAACGACGGCCTGAACACGGTCGTGCCCTATGCCGACGATACCTACTACCGGCTGCGCCCGCACATCGGCATCAAGCCAAACAAGGTGCGCAAACTCGACCAGCGCTTCGGCTTGAGCCCGGGGATGGTCGGCTTCGAGCGCCTGTACAAGGACGGCAAGCTGGCGATCGTGCACGGCTGCGGCTACGACAACCCGTCGTTCTCGCACTTCACCTCCATGGCCTACTGGCATACTGCGGCTCCCAACAGCGGCGAGGAATACGGCTGGGTGGGACGCCTCGCGGATGCTATCGACCCGGACGCGACGCCCAACTACGTCGTCAACGTGGACACGACGCAGTCACTGGCGGTGCAAAGCCGGCTGCATACGCCGGTGGTGTTCGACGACCCGGACCGGTTCGCGCGCAATACCCTGTACGACGAGAAAGGGATGCTCGACAAAGTTGCCGAAGCCGATCCGGGCATGAGCGCGTCGCGACGCTATCTGCTCGACGTGGCGCGCAGCGCGCAGGATGCCTCCGCACTCGTGCGCCGGGCGTGGGCGAACTACCGTTCACCGATCGACTACGGGCTCGTGCCGCTCAACCTGCCCAAGGTCGCGGCGCTGATCGAAGCCGGCATGCCAGCGCGCCTGTATTACGTCGCCTACCGCAACAACGCGTTCGACACGCACGTGCAGCAGGCCGACCTGCATCAGCGCCTGCTGACCTACGCGTCGGACGCCGTGTACGGTTTCATGCGCGACATGGAACGTATCGGCCGCGCCGACGACGTGACCATGATGATCTTCTCCGAGTTCGGACGCCGCGTGCCGGAAAACACCAGCCTGGGGACCGACCACGGTGCGGCCAATTCGATGTTCCTCGTGGGCAAGCCCGTCAAAGGCGGGCATTACGGCGAAGTGCCTAGCCTCGACAAGCTGGACGCCGGAGATAATCTCGTTTACACGACAGACTTCCGGCGAGTGTATGCGACGGCGATGCAGGGCTGGCTCGGCTTCAGCGACACGCGCGCAGTCCTGCGCGGCGAGTTCGCCCCCTTCCCGGCTTACGCCTAAGGGAAACTAGCACTCAGAATTCCTGACGGTGCAAGTCGGCCGCTGCTTTGGTGAATCAACCCCGCTCATGGATGCGGCGGCGCGCCCCGGCGATTGAGCTGCCGCAGATTTTCTCCGACAAAGCGGAGGCCCGCAGCGCCGTCTGGAAGGGGCTGGTGGCGTGTAAAGCGGCGCGCTTCCCGTTCCCTTTGAAGGGGCGCATTCCCAACTTCGACGGCGCAGACCGCGCCGCGGCCCTGCTGCTCGGGCACCCGCTCTTCGCCAGCGCGAAGTGCGTCAAGGTAAACCCGGACTCTCCGCAGCGCTACGTGCGCAAGGGTCTGCTCGACCGCGGTGTCGTCGTCATCACCCCGACCCCCCGGCTGCAGGGCGGGTTCTACCGGCTGGACCCGGCGCGGATTCCGCAGCAGCACTACTGGGATGCCGCGAGCATGAAGATGGGCGGGCACTGGGGCGAGGCGATGCCGCTCGACCAGCTGCCGCGGATCAACGCGATCGTCATGGGCAGCGTTGCCGTCACGCGCGACGGCTCACGCCTTGGCAAAGGTCACGGCTACGCAGACCTCGAGTACGCCATCCTGCGCGAGCTCGGTCACCCCGCCGTACCCGTCGCCACCACCGTGCACGCGCTGCAGATTCTGCAGCGCTTTCCCACTGCGCCGCACGACGCACCGGTATCGATCATCGCGACGCCGACAGAACTGATAGAGATCGCGCAGCCACTCCCGACACCGGCCGGCGTGGATTGGAGCAGGCTCACTCCCGAGGCGCTCGAGGAAATGCCGGTGCTCGCCGAGCTCAAGCGCCTCAAGCAACAGCCGTTGTGATACTCGATCAGCGCCCGGTCGCCGACGGGAGACTGGTGTGCCGGCGGCGCTGCCCAGAGTATGATTGAGGCGCCGTATGCGTCTGCATCAAGTCAAAATCGAATACGACGCGGAGCAGGACCGCCTGTTGATGCGGGTGTCGACCGCCAGCAGTCAAGAGGCGTTGCTCTGGCTCACTCGCCGCTGCGTCATGCGCCTGTGGCCGCTGCTGGTGAGCTTCGCCGAGTCCGAGCCGCAGATCGCGGCTCGCGCGGCGGATCCGCTCACCAAGCGCGCCTTGTTCGAATTCCAGCACGAGAAAGCTTTGCGTCAGGCGAGCTTCTCCAAAGCCTACGAGGAGACTGACCGTGCGCGCCCCTTGGGCGACCATCCCGTCCTGGTTGCGCGCCTGCAGCGGCGCAAGACGGAGGACGGGCGCATGGTTCTCGGCATGCTTCCCGCGGAAGGCCAGGGCATCTTCCTGACTCTGGATGCGCCGCTGCTGCACGGTCTGATGAAGCTGCTGCAAGGGGCCGTGGAGAAGGCCGAGTGGGGCTTCACGCTCAAGCTGCCCAGCTTAGAGCTGCCCGGGTCGAAGGAAGGCGCTCCGACTTTGAATTGACTGGGCCGCAGCCCCGCGCCTCGCGCCTCGCGCACTGCATTACACGCAGTCGGTGTTCAGTAAAGCTTGTGAATCGCGCGGTCCATCAGGACCTCGATGAGCCACGGCTCGTTCGACGCGTGCGCCTGTGCGAGCGCGGGCGCGAGCTGCGCGGCCCGGTCCACCCGCGAGCTGCGGCACCCGAAGCCCCGCGCGACGTCGATGAAATCGACGCCCTGGACATCGCTGCCCGGCATCTCGGCAACGCCCATGCGTGCGCCTAGCGACTTCACCGCCGCGTAACCGCTGTTGTTCAGGACAACGAAGGTCACGGGCAGGCGCAGCTGAGCGGCGCTCCACAGTCCCTGGATCGTGTACAGGCTCGAGCCGTCTCCCAGCACCGCGACCACCTTGCGCGAAGCGTCGGCCAGAGAGATTCCAACCGCTGCTGGCAGCGCCCAGCCCAGGCCACCGCTGGCGCAGGCATAGAACCCGCCGCTCGTGCGAATCGGGACGCAGTCGTGCAGCGCATTGCGATGCGAGGGCGCCTCCTCCACCAGCACTGCATTCTCCGGCATCGTCGCTGCGATCGTGTGCATCGCGAACTCGCCGCTGATCGGATCCAGCGCCGCAGGCGCCGGCCCACGCTGTCGCGTTTTGGGCGCGGTGCGCTGCACCTGAGAGGTCTGCGCGAGCAGCTGCTCTATTCCGAGCTGGATCGTGCACAGGATGCTGGTGCCGACCGGCGCCCGCGCTGCCTGCTCCGGATCATCGGTCAAGTGAAACAGCCGCGTTCCAGCGGGGGCGAAGCTGCCGCCGGTATGGACGTGGTAGGTGAACACCGGCGCACCGATCACCAGCACGACGTCATACGGCGCCAGACGGTCAGCGAGCGGTTGACGCAGGGGTGGCAGGAATCCGGCGAACAGCGGATGGTCTTCGGGGAAGCTGCGCCGCCCCGACATCGGGCTTTCCCACACCGCAGCGTTCAAGCGTTCCGCAAGCTGGATCGCGAGCGGCCAGGCACCGTCCTGATCCACGGCGGCGCCGACCACCAGCGCAGGATGGCGGCTGGAATTCAGCGCGTCGGCCAAGCGGTCGAGCGCACCCGGATCGGGCGCGAACTGAACGTTCACCTGGCGGGGCTCGAGCGTCTCGGTCTGCACATCCCAGTCGTCTTCGGGCACCGAAACAAACACTGGACCGCACGGGCGTTGCTGGGCGGTATAGACGGCCTGGGCGATCGCCGCCGGCACATCCTCGCCGCGCGCCGGCTCGATGCTCCACTTCACGTACGGGCGGGGGAACTCCGTCGCATAGCGGGCGCTCAGGAACGGGTCTGTGGGCAGCATGGCGCGGGTCTGCTGGCCAGCGATGATGACGAGCGGCGTCTGGTTGCGGTAGGCGGTGAAGACGCTGCCCAGCGCATGCCCGACGCCGCCGGCCGAATGCAGGTTCACCAGTGCGGGCCGGCGCGTGACCTGCGCGTAGCCGTCCGCCATCGCTACGACGATGCTCTCCTGCAGACCGAGCACGTATCTGAAATCCGACGGCCAGTCGCGGAACATGCGCAGCTCGGTGGAGCCCGGGTTGCCGAACACCGTCGTCATGCCGAATCCGCGCAGAAGGCGGAAAACGGCCTCCCGCACGCTGGGCTTGCTGCCCGTCCGGACCTGCTCGCCGATCCGCTCCGCCTTCACCCGTTCTTGCATTAGGTGGTCTCCGCCCGGCACGAAGCCTCAAGCAGCGGTCACGCGCTGCGGGTTGGCGTATACGTTGAAGCTGCGGCCGCGGGCAAAGCCGATCAGCGTCAACCCTGTTTCCTGCGCCAGGCGGATGGCGAGACCCGTGGGCGCAGAGATGGCGGCAAGCAGCGTGATGCCGACGGTGGCCGCTTTCTGCGCCATCTCGAAACTGGCGCGGCTGGTGATGAGCGCGAAGCCGTGCTCGAACGAGCGTCCCTCGCGCGCCAGAGCGCCGATCATCTTGTCCAGGGCGTTGTGCCGTCCGACGTCCTCGCGCACCACGACGACTTCACCCTCTGGCGTAGCCCACGCGGCAGCGTGCACAGAGCCGGTCTTGGCGTTCAGCTGCTGGCGCTGTGCGAGCCGCGCGAGCGCGTCCTGCAGCGCGCTGGCGGTAACGCGCACACCGCTCGCCACGGCCGCAGGATGCCTGACCGCCTGCTCAATGGTCTCGGCGCCGCACAGGCCGCACCCGGTGCGGCCGGCGAGATTGCGCCGTTGCGCTTCCAACGCTCGAGCGCGTGTTGCATCGACGTCCATGTACAGCGCGATGCCGTCACCCACCCGATCTGTCTCGAACGCGTGGAGCTCAGCCGGCGTCTCAATCACGCCTTCGCTCAAGCTGAAACCGAGCGCGAAGTCTTCCAGATCCGCCGGGGAAGCCATCATCACAACATGCTGGAGGCCGTTGTAGATCAACGCCAACGGCGTCTCCTCCGCCACGCTATCGCGCGCCGCGGTCGGCTGACCGCCCTCCCAGCGCTCGAGCTGCACTTCACTGCAGGTCGCGAGCCATCGCGCGTGATCGTTCATCGGAGCACAAAGCGTATTAGTCGACGCAACCATCCTAGCACGGCCGGCAGGCGCTGAAAGCCTCAGCGCAGTCGCTGAGCCGCCGAAAACACCCCGCACGCGTTGGGCGGAAGAGAGTGGGAGTCGAACCCACCAAGAATCGATTGACGACCCTTGCTGGATTTGAAGTCCAGCCGCCCCACCGGGGAACGCTTCTCTTCCCGCGCACTGCCAGGCGCAGTGGATTTTAACCCGCGGCAAACATGCGTTACAGACGTGAGCCACAACGGTGAATGCAGGTAAAAACATCGTCGCATCGAAGTCAAAGCTTGCGCCATGGGAACGCTTCCTGCACGCCATCATTCGCGTCTTGTCCAACTTATGTGAAGCCGGAAACGCCGATGAGTGCAGAGCTCATGCAGATGGATCTACTCGACGAGAGTCTCACGCCGATCTGGATATCTCTGTTCCTCAGCATCGAGATTCCCGACGCTGAGGTACAGCATGCGTATGCCGACGGCAGACATCGGTTCCGCGTTGCGGGTGACGACTCCACATACGAAGTGGATCTCGAACAGCGCGTGCTGATCAAGATGGATTCAGAACAGCTCGCGAACGCGCTCGACTTCGTGGTCGACCGGATTCTTTCCGGAACCGGACCGCGGCGCATGGCCGTGCACGGCCCGTTCCCCTGCCACGCCGAAGCGGCCTGACCGCAATTTTTTCCTTGCTGCGCTCGTGGCGAGCGGCTGCAGCTTCTTCTCTGCGGTCTGTAGCATTTGCCACATCCCGAGCGCCACGGCACCCGGGCTCGGGACTTCCTTCACGCACCGACCCTATCCGCCTGCCGGGCTTCCCGCCGGCATATGTGCGAGGAGTGTTAAAGCGCCACGCCGCGGGAACGCTTAATGCTGCTTGACAGGTATGACCTTTTACGGTCCACCTTCGTTCAACCAGTGTTAAAGCAGCCGACACGGCACGGACTGGAAAGCAATGTGTGCGAGATCCTGGAGCAGGCGAGGTCAGGATTCCCAGACACCTGGACGGATCGCCATCCGTCCGCCAGTGCGCGCGCGGCGCTTGTAGGAGCTATATCATGAGAGCCATCTCAATCGCACTGCTCTTGGCGCTTTCCTGCGCCGCATTCGCCCACGACAACGATCCGCAGACGGATGAAACGCCGGCGCTGGCCGCGATGCGCTATTGCCAGACCATCGGCGTGCGCGCGGCGTGGGGCGCTCAGGCGCGCTTCCTCGGCGCACCCGCCGTGTTCAAGTACATACCGGAGGCGCCGCTCAAGAAGATGTTCATGGGCGACGCGGAGATTCCGGGCGACGCAATCTATGTGCTCGACACACTCGATCTGGAGCAGCGCCGCCTGTACGAGGAGGTCGCCTTCGGCGGCTGGAAGGCGGCGGATGTGTGGGTCAAGGATGGTAAGGACCGCCCGGAGTTCGAGGTTTTGGCCGCGGTGTTCTACCACAGCTGCAAGCAGGAGCTGACTGTCGGCGCCAAAGACTGAACGCCGCAGTACCCCTCACCCCGACCCTCTCTCGCAAGGGGAGAGGGTGTCTCAATCGCGGAATAGCGCCGGCTGGCGCAAGACATGGGTGTCTTTCACCCGCCGCGTGAAACCCGCGCGGTCGAAGAATTCCAGAATTTGAATGGCGAGCTTGCGACCGGTGCCGATGCGGTCCCGAAATTCAGCCGCGTTGATTCCGCCATTCCGTCCGCCAAGCTCGCGCACGATCTCGGCCAGCGCGGCGACCGCACTCCGACCGAAGTAATGGTCGTGCGCCACCGGATAGACCTCGCCCGTGCGCGCGACGCGCTTGAGCAGCTGGCGCATTGCGTCCTCCTCGAGCAGCAGCGTTCGAGCGAGGTCCCGCACCCGCGGCGGCTGAAACGGCACCCGCTGCAACAACGGACCAACCGTTTCCCACAGTTTGTCCTCCCCGGCCGTCAGTCTGACGTGGTGATTTGGCGCGTGCAGCCAGGGTCCGGTCTGCGCGATACGCCCCTGCGACAGTAATTCCTCGATCGCGGCATCGAACACCGCCTGCGGCAATGCGGGCGCGCCGAGACGCCGCAGGCGCTCACGGCTGACACCGATCATGTCAGCCGCGCGCTCATGCTCGGCCGCCAGCGCCGCCAAGGCTCGCTCCAGAAGCTGAGACCAGGCCGCAGCGGAAGTCGCGAGCAGCGCATCGGGCGGCCCCGCCAAGCGCGCATCCGTCTGCTGCACCAGCGTCTGCATCTGCGACGCGACCAAGTTCCATGTCTGGGCGAATCGCATCACGTCTACGCCGTATGGACTGTGCTTCAGCGCTGCGCGCAGCCCTTCCTCGGGTGTCGAGCGCGCCCAATCGCGCAGCAGCGCGAGGCGCGCCGCCCCACGGCGTCCACGTGTCGGCGGAAACGGATCGAGCACCCTGCCTCCGCCAACGGTTCGCACAGCCGACTGATCGCGCACGACGAAACGGTCGCCGTGCAAAGCGCCGACCGTCCGATCCAGCACCAGCTGCGCCAGACCAGTCCGGCCCGGCTGTAGCACTTGCTCTTCGAGCAAGGCCACTCGACCCATCGCCTCGGCCGCGCCCAAGTGAAAATGCACTGGCGTCCAATGCGCGAGCGGCCGCCCCTCGGACGCGAGCAGCGTCAACTCCACGTCGAGACGCTGCGTGGGTGCATGCACAGCGTGAGCGAGCACCCAGTGTCCGCGCTGCACACGGCTTTTGTCGAATCGGTCTCCCGCCAGATTGAGTGCGCAGCGCTGCCCGGCACCACCCATGGCGGCCGGCCGGTTCTGCGCGTGGATCGAGCGCACGCGCACCTCGCATCCCGGCGGCGACAGCACGAGCGTATCCGCCACCGCCACCTGCCCCGAGAAGACTGTTCCCGTCACCACGGTGCCAGCGCCGGCCAACGTGAAGCAACGGTCGATCGCCAGCCGAAAATGGCCTTCCGGAGAGTGCGGCGCCAGGCGTGCCGCCTCGTGCTCGAGGTGGCTACGCAGAGCATCGACGCCTTCACGCGTGACACTCGACACCGGAAACACCGGTGCACCGGCCAGAGCGGAGCGAGCGAGAAGGGCCTGGGTCTCTGCTTCGGCCTGCGCCGCGCGCTGTGCGCTGACTGCATCGGTCTTGGTGAGCGCGACTGCACCGCGGTGCAGCCCGAGCAGATCCAAGATCTGGACGTGCTCTCGGGTCTGCGGCATCGGACCGTCGTCCGCCGCGACCACCAACAGCGCGAAGTCGATGCCGGTGGCGCCGGCAAGCATGTTGTGCACGAGCCTCTCGTGGCCAGGGACATCCACGAAACCGAGCACGTCGCCGCCGGGCAACGGCCTGTAGGCGTAACCCAGATCCAGCGTGATCCCACGCGCCTTCTCTTCCGGCAGACGGTCAGTGTCCACGCCGGTGAGCGCTTTCACCAGTGAGGTCTTGCCGTGGTCGATGTGGCCTGCGGTGCCGACGATCATTCGCTGCAAGTGGAGCGCTTGCGCGGGCCGCCGCGCGCTATGATGAGCGCCGCCGAGCGGCCGACAGCGGTGGGTTCGAGAACGATTTCTAGTGTACCGCGCACCATCGTCCGCACGCATGCTTCAGGGAGATCTCCGATGCTGACTTGGGGTACCGCGTATGTGATCAGCGAATGGCTTGTCCGCATCGCGATGCTGGTATATGTGCCGCAGCGGCGCTCGCCAGCCTCTGCGCGAGCGTGGCTGCTGCTGATCTTTTTTCTGCCTGCGCTGGGATTGGTGCTGTACGCGCTGATCGGGCGCGCGTACATTCCGCGCCGCCGCCTGGCAAAACAGGCGCGCGTCATCCAGTTGCTGCAGGCGACCCCCAAGGACCTGTCCGACACGGCACAGGTGCGGATGCCGGTCGAGATCGCGGAGGCAGCCCGTCTTGCACGCAACCTCGGCAGCTTCGACCTCGCTGGCGGCAATCGCGTCGAGCTGCTGGACAACTATCAGGCATCGCTCGAACGCTTGCTGCAAGATATTCAAGCTGCGCAGCACAGCGTTCATCTGCTGTACTACATCTTTGCGGACGACCGCACGGGACTGCGCGCAGCGCAGGCGATCGAGCAAGCCGCCCGCCGAGGCGTGCGCTGCCGCCTGCTGCTCGACAGCGTCGGCTCACGGCAGGCGTTGCGCAAGGTCGCCCCGCAGCTGCGCGCGGCTGGCGTCGAGGTCGTAGCATTGCTTCCGCTGCGTCTGCTGCGCTCCGGCGGCGCGCGCCTGGACTTGCGCAACCACCGCAAGATCGCTGTGATCGACGGCGTGATCGGGTATGTCGGGTCGCAAAACATCGTGGACGACACAGCCAACCGTGGTCTCACCAACGAGGAGCTGGTGGTGCGTGTGGTCGGGCCTGTCGTGCATCAGCTTCAGGCCGTTCTGCTCGCCGACCGCTATGAGGAAACCGGCGAAGAGATCACCGATCGCGCTCTGTTCCCGCCGCCGCGGTTGGGGGGAAGCTGCGCCGCTCAGGTTCTGCCCAGCGGCCCCGGCCACCAGGAGGGGAACACGCAGCAGGTCCTGGTGAGCCTGATCTTCGGCGCACGCCGGCGCGTGGATCTGACCACGCCGTATTTCGTGCCCGATGCGACCTTCCTGACCGCCATGCGCACCGTCGCCGCGCGCGGCGTCGAGGTCAATCTGGTCGCGTCACGCCATTCGAACAAGCCGGTGGTTCAGTTCGCGCAGCAGTCGTATTACGAGGATCTGCTGGCGGCCGGGGTCCGGATCTATCTGTACCGCGGTGCGTTCCTGCACGCCAAGTACACCGCGATCGATGAATCGGCGGCGTTGATCGGCTCGAGCAATCTGGATATCCGCTCGTTCGCGCTCAACAGCGAGGTGAGCCTGCTTGTCTATGACCCTCGGGTAGTGGGAGCGCTGCGCAGCATCCAGGACCGTCACATCGCAGACAGCGACGCGATCACGCTGTCCGGCTGGCGGCAGCGCAGCCCGGCAAGACGCTGGCTGCAGAACATGTGCCGTCTGACGGACACGCTGATCTAAGATTCCCTCTCCCCTCGCGGGAGAGGGATAGGGTGAGGGGGCTCGAGCGAGAGGGCGGCGAGCTGCGCCGCGAACGCTGCTTCGTCCTCCAGGCAGCGCAAGTCGAGCCACAAGGCCTGCTCGGCGACGCGCGCCAGCACTGGAATCGGAAGTTCGCGCAGACGTTGCTCCAAGGCTTTCAGCGCGGTGCCCGAACCGCGGCCGACCGCAAGCGGGGACACGACGAGAGCGGTGCTGGGGAGCAGATCCATCGGCAGCGAACCGCTCCCGATCTGACTGCAGCACTCGCGCACATCGACTGACGCCCGCCCTTCCAGCGCCCGCCGCAGGGGCTCGAGGAGCCTGCGCGCAAGCGCTTCGATCTCGGCGGGCGGCCGCGCAAGCAGGCGCAACACGGGAAGACGCTGCGCCAGCGTCTCGGGGTTCCGGTACAAGCGCAGCACCGCGTCCAGCGCCGCCAGCGTCATCTTGTCGACACGCAGCGCACGCTTGAGCGGGTTCTTGCGGATGCGCGCGACGAGCTCCTGGCGCCCTATCACGATTCCGGCCTGTGGTCCGCCCAGCAGCTTGTCGCCGCTGAACGCGACGATGTCTGCACCTGACTGGACGGACTGTGCGGGTGTTGGCTCCCTGGGCAAACCGTACTGCGCCAGGTCGATGAGCGAACCGCTACCGAGATCGACCATCATCAGCACCCCCTGCCGGTGCGCGAGCGCTGCCAGATCCGCTTCCGGCACGGACGCGGTGAAGCCCTGAATCGCATAGTTGCTGGTGTGCACCTTGGCGACCAGCGCCGTTTTCGCTCCGAGAGCCTGCTGGTAGTCGCGCAGGTGCGTGCGGTTAGTGGTGCCGACCTCGATCAGCTTGGCGCCGGCGCGCGCCATGATCTCGGGCAGGCGAAACGCCCCGCCGATCTCGATCAGCTCGCCGCGCGACACGATGACCTCCTTGCGTTGCGCGAGCGTGTTGAGTGCCAGCAGCACTGCAGCGGCATTGTTGTTCACAACCGTCGCAGCTTCGGCGCCGGTCAGCTCACACAGCGCAGCTTCGACGAGGTCGTCGCGATCGCCGCGCGCGCCGGACACGAGATCGTATTCCAGATTCACGGCCGAGCGCATCGCCGTCGCCACCGCCTGGACCGCCTCTTCGGGCATGAGCGCGCGCCCGAGATTGGTGTGCAGCACCGTGCCGGTGAGATTGAACACGCGCCGCAGGGGCGGCTGCGCCGCCGCTTCGAGTCTGCGGCGCAACTCGACAGCAATCCATTGCTCGCCATCCGGCCAGACCGTCGACGGCAAAGCGCCGTCGAGGATCGCGCGGCGCTTGTCGGCGAGCAGCGCGCGCACTGCGTGGCTTACCGCGGGGCGTCCGTGGTCTTCGATCAGCCAAGGAGTGAACGCAAGCCCAAGCACTCGGTCGACCGAAGGCAGCGCTGCCACACCGGCGCGCGGGCTGAGGAGAGATGAAGGATGGGGTTTGTCCAACGCAGCGGCTCCGTGCAGGCAACCGATTGTACCGCCCTCGCCGCCTGGTACGTCACTCGCGGAACGCCGGTCGGCGCCGGCAAGCGACAGCTCTTGAGCTCGCTCAGGGCGAGCCCGGAAGGAACAGCAAGTTCGGGCCGATCCGGTTGTAGCCTTCCTGGTGGACCAGCATGTCGAGCGCGAGCGACGCGAGATCGTCGGCGGCAGGCACCAGCGAGGTGTCCTTCTCCAGATAGAAGATCTTGAGATAGGTCTTGCACTCGTCGCAGCACTCGGCTTTGACAGCTTCACTCGCGGCTTCGATATTGAAATACGAAATGCCTTTGGTCGATCCACACGCCGAGCACTTGACGCGCACCATGTGCCACTCGGACGCGCAGAGCGAGCACAGCAGGTATCGCAAACCCTGCTGCGCTCCTCCTATGCGGATCACGCTGGCAACCGGGTGCGCCCCGCAGACCGGGCACAGGCCGATCTGCGCTGGCATTGCGGTCGCGCGCTCGCCGAGTTGCAATGCCATCTTGACCCAGTACACCTGCAGCGCAGCCGCGATGAACGGCGCCTCGGCCGCGTCGAGCTCGGAGTAGGCGCCTTCCAGCAGATCCCCGGCCGCCTCTTCCAGATCCTCGGCGCGCTTGATGCGCAAGCGCTCGAGCACTTCCACCGCCTCGGTCGGAAGTGTGTCAGGACCCAGCTTGGCGACGATTCGCGCGAGCGCGTCTCGCCAGAGCGCGGCACGCCGGTGACCGTCTACGGAGAGCGCGGGGAGCCCGTGCTCACGACAGTGCAAGAGCGTGCGCTCGTCCGGCAGCGATGAGACCGGAAGGGAAGCAAGGACATCGGCCTGCGCTTTCGACAGGGCTGCGGCAAAGCGCAGGTACTGCCCAAGCGCATGTCCGGCGGCAAGCGCGCTCAGGCGCTCCGCGCGCTCGGTGAACACGTCGGCCTGCACCGAGCGAAACGCCGGGATGTCGGGGATCTGACCGGCGACGGAGCCGTCCTGGATGATGTCTGAAGGCATTTGAGCTTGAGGGGGAAACCGTTTACCCCGGCCTGGTTCCCCTCATTCCAGCCCTCTCCCGGAGGGAGAGGGAGCTAGTGTTTTGCGCCTTCCCGCAAGGGGAGAGGGGGGTCAGGCAACCCTCACTTCGGATTGCTCCCGCCCGTCACTTGCTTGTACCAGCCGGGGTGGTGCTTCTTCGCCCAGGCGGGCGTGACAGTGCCGCGCATCATCGCGCGCACGCTGCCCTTGACCCAGATCGCCGCGTACACGTGCACGATGATACCGAGAATCAGCAGGAATGCCGCGAGCGCGTGCAGCACTACGGCGATGCGGATCACCGTGATGTTGAAGGCGGGCGCGAAGTAAGGGCGCCAGATGACGATGCCGCTCAACAGCAGCACGGTGAGGCACCCGACCATCAACCAGAACAGCACTTTCTGTCCCGCGTTGTAGCGTCCCACCTCCGGCAGCTTGTCCTCGCGATTGTTGATGACGTCCTGCCATTGCTTCAGCCACTGCTCGTCGTTCTTGTCGAGATAGTTCTGGCGCCAGAAGCGCAGCGCCAGCCCGGCGAACGCCGCGAACATCACCAGGCCGATGAACGGATGCAGGATGCGCGTCCACGGTCCGCCCCCGAACAGGTTCGTCAGGAAGAACATGGAGGGATGGAACAGCGCCAGTCCCGACAACGCGAGCAGCACGAACGTGATCGCCACCAGCCAGTGGTTGATGCGGTCGGAGGCTTCGTAGCGCTCGATCATGTTGGCCTTGTTCATTTGCGCTCCCTCTCGTCTTCCTCGACCTCGTTGGGCCCGACCTTCACGTAGTGGAAGAACGTGCCTACCGCGGCCAGTCCCAGCGCGAGAAGCGCGATGGGCTTGGCCGCGCTTTTCCACAGGCTCACCCACGGGCTGATCTTCGGATCTTTGGGCAACCCGTATAGCTCGGGCTTGTCGGCGTGCTGGAGCACGTACATCACATGCGTGCCGCCCACACCGGCTGGATCGTACAAACCTGCCTGTTGAAAGCCGCGCTCGTTGAGATCCGCGATGCGCTCCAAGGCGTGGTCGATCATGTCTTCCTTGGAACCGAACACCAGCGCCCCGGTCGGGCAGGTCTTGATGCAGGCCGGCTCCAGCCCAACCGCAACGCGGTCCGAGCACAACGTGCACTTGTAGGCTTTGCTGTCTTTCTTCGAGATGCGCGGGACGTTGAACGGGCAGCCGGTCACGCAATAGCCGCAGCCGATGCAATTTTCCTCATGGAAGTCGACGATGCCGTTGGAGTACTGCACGATCGCACCGGGCGAAGGGCAGGCCTTCAGGCAGCCCGGGTCCGCGCAGTGCATGCAGCCGTCCTTGCGGATCAGCCACTCGAGCTTGCCGTTCGGCTCGACCTCGAAAAACTTCATCACCGTCCATGAGTTCTCGGTCAAGTCGCGCGGGTTGTCGTAGGTTCCTGTATTGGTCCCGACCGCGTCGCGCAGATCGTTCCATTCCATGCACGCACTCTGGCACGCCTTGCAGCCGATGCACTTGCTGATGTCGATCAGCTTGGCGAGCTCGATCGTCTGGCGCTGGTCGGGCGGCTGCGTGGTGGTGGCGGAGCGGCGCTCGATGTCGAGAGATTGCAGCGCCATGGCGCTCTCCTAGGCTTTCTCGACGTTGACCAGGAACGCCTTGAACTCGGGCGTGTTGGTGTTCGCATCGCCGACAAAGGGGGTCAACGTATTCGCTAGATAGCCGGGCTTGGTCGCTCCCTTGAAGCCCCAGTGGATCGGGATGCCAACGGTGTGAACGCGCTTGTCCTCGATCTGCAGCGACCGAATACGCTTGGTC
>DASPUW010000117.1:0-4418 GCA_035622675.1 Burkholderiales bacterium
GGCGTTGAGCGATCTCAGCCTCGAGATCGGCGACGGCGAGTTCTTCGTCCTGCTCGGGCCCACCGGCGCCGGCAAGACCACCACGCTGCGGCTGATCGCGGGGCTGGACGCACCCGACTCGGGCTCGATCGTGATCGGCGGCCAGGACGTCGGCAAGTGGAGCGCCGCCGAGCGCGATGTGGCGCTGGTGTTCCAGTACTACTCGCTCTATCCGCACTACACGGTGCGACAGAACCTGGAATTTCCACTCAAGTCGAAGCATCGCCGCATCGCCGCAGGCGAGATCGCCGATCGCGTAGCGCGGGCAGCGAAGACGCTGCGCATCGAGCATCTGCTGGAGCGCAAGACCGATCGCCTGTCGGGCGGTGAGATGCAGCGCGTTTCGATCGGGCGGGCGATCGTTCGGCAGCCCCGGCTGTTCCTGATGGACGAGCCTCTCTCCAACCTCGACGCGAAACTGCGCGAGATCCTGCGCGCCGAGCTGAAGGACTTGCAGATGAAGCTTGGCGCCACGTTCCTGTACGTGACGCACGACCAGGTCGAGGCCATGAGCATGGGCGACAAGGTCGGCGTGCTCAACCACGGCCGCATCGTGCAGATCGGGACGCCTTACGAGATCTACAACCGTCCGCGCGACACCTTCGTCGCGACCTTCGTCGGCTCGCCCGCCATGAACCTTCTGTCCGGCACTTTGCGCGACGGGCGGGTGGTGGTGGCGCCCGGAAAGCTCGAGATAGCCGTTCGCGGCAACGTCGCCGCCCGGGCGGGATCCGGCCTCGAGCGGGTGACGCTCGGGGTCCGCTCCGAAGACGTGACAGTTGGGCCGGGCGGGGGGCTTGAAGGCCAGGTGTACGGGGTGGAAAATCACGGGGTGGAGAAGATCATCACCCTGAAGGTCGATGAACATCTTCTGAAGGCGACGGTGCCGGCGCGGATGGCGATCGAGGTCGACAGCACGGTTCCTTTTACATTCAACCCGAGCAAGCTCCAGTTCTTCGACGCGCAGACTGGAGTCAGCCTCGGTACTGAGTAAAGGAGGGTGCAGGACATGGCTAAGGTTCTTTTTAAGAATGTGAACGTGCTGGATTGCACCGGCGCCCCGCCGTTCGCCGGTCAGGTGCTGGTTGAAGGCAACCGCATCAAGTCGGTCGCGCCGCAGGGCACTGCTATCGCTTCCGACGGCGCGCAGGTGGTCGACGCTGGAGGCGCCACGCTGATGCCGGGGCTGATCGAGGCGCACTCGCACCTCACGTTCCTCGACACTTCGGATCTAGAGAGTCTGGGTTTCGTGCCGCCAGAGGAGCACACGCTGCGCACGGCGCGCAACGCCAAGAAGCTGCTGGATCAGGGCTTCACCGCTTGCAACAGCGCCGCGTCGGCGAAAGCGCGCCTGGATATCGTGATCCGCAACGCGATCAACGCCGGCGAAATCCCTGGCCCGCGTACCCTTGCAGCGAGCCCGGAGCTCGCGACGACCGCCGGGCTGGGCGACGTTCGCCTGCGTCACATGCATCGCGAAACGTTCGCCATCATCTGCGACGGCGCCGACGAGTTCCGCAAGACCGCGCGCGAAATGGTGCGCGAGGGCGTCGACACGCTGAAGATCAACCCGTCTGGCGACGAGTTCATCCCGCACTGCCGTGCCCATCACACCGTCATGACCGAAGCCGAGATCGAAGCCGTGTGCGAGGTGGGCCGCATGCACGACAAGCGCGTGGCGGCACACGCGCGCAGCGCAGAATCGGTGAAATTGAGCATCAAGCACGGCGTGGAAGTGATCTATCACGCGACGCTGGTTGACGATGAGGCCTGCGCAGCACTGGAAGCCGCGAAGGATCGAGTGTTCGTGGCGCCCACGCTGGGCATCACCTACACCACGCTCAACGAGGCCGCCAAGTGGGGGATTACAACCCAGGTAGCCGAAAGCATGGGACTGCGTCGCGAGCTGGAGGTCGCCATCAAGAACATGAAGGAGCTCAAGAAGCGCGGCGTGCGCGTGCTGCCGGGCGGGGACTATGGCTTTGCCTGGAATCTGAACGGCACCAACGCGCGCGACATCGAGCACTTCGTGAATCTGCTCGGCTTCTCGCCGATGGACGCGATCCTTGCTGCCACCAAGCTGGGCGGCCAGATCATGAAGATGGGCAACGAGCTCGGCCAGATCAAGCCCGGCTTCCTCGCCGATATTCTGCTGGTGGACGGGAACCCGCTCGCCAACGTGAAGATCCTGCAGGACGCCGACAAGTTGCTCGCGATCATGAAGGACGGCCAGTTCCACAAGCAGTTCGCGGCCGCCGGAGCAGCGCAGCGCCAGATCGCCTGACCAGCGCAGCGACATCTTCTACCCAAGGCGCCCGGATCTCCGGGCGCTTTTTTTGCCGGTGAAGAGAAGCGAAGATGAGGCGTGCGGCAGCGCAGCACGCGCGCCGCGACGAGCCCATTCCACGCCGGCTCCGCGCCGCCTGCACAGCCTGGAGGCGCTCGCGGGTTTCGCTCCGAACGCCACGGTCGGCCTCAATCTCGACCCTTAGCCGGTTTACTAAACAAGACCTACGCGGGCTCTACGACCCGGTCTCGCCCACAAGGCAAATCTCCTCAATCCCACGCTCGCCTTACACCGCAAGGCATTGCGGTGCACCATGACGATTAAATAGGCTGCGACACGCTTTTGCTTGACATCGTCCAAAGTTTAGTGACACGCTATCACTAAACAATAATACTAAACACGAGACGGGGCGGTGTGCGTAAGACTTGGCGGACACCGGAAGTAGATATAGCGCTGTGGCACGCGGTACCGCTGCGGTTCATGCGTTGGGCCGAAGCGGGTTTCAAACGATCATATTCTTGAGGAGAATGCACATGCTGAAACTGCGCAAACGTCTAATCGGTGCCGCGACGCTCGCCATTGCGGCCACCGCATCGATACCGGCTCACGCCAAAGACCTCACTCTGTGCTGGGCCGCCTGGGATCCGGCCAACGCGCTGGTGGAGTTGTCGAAGGACTTCACGGCCAAGACCGGCATCGCGATGAAGTTCGAGTTCGTTCCCTGGACCAGCTTTGCCGACCGCTTCATCAACGAGCTGAACTCCAAAGGCAAGCTGTGTGACCTGCTGATCGGCGACAGCCAGTGGATCGGCGGTGCCGCGGAAAACGGACACTACGTCAAGCTCAACGACTTCTTCGCCAAGGAAGGCATCAAGATGGATGACTTCATGCCGGCGACCGTCCTGGGCTATTCGGAGTGGCCCAAGAACACGCCCAACTACTGGGCGCTGCCGGCGATGGGGGATTCGGTAGGCTGGGCGTATCGCAAGGACTGGTTCTCGAAGCCCGAGCTCAAAGCCGAGTTCAGCAAGAAGTACGGACACGACCTGGCGCCACCCAAGACCTGGGCCGAGTTCAAGCAGATCGCAGAGTTCTTCCAGGGTCGCGAGATCGACGGCAAGAAAGTCTACGGCGCTTACATCTTCACCGAGCGCGGATCCGAAGGCATCACGATGGGCGTCACCAACGTCCTCTACCCGTTCGGGTTCAAGTACGACGACCCGAAGAAGCCGTATCACATGGAAGGCTTCGTCAACTCGCCGGGCGCGGTGGCCGGCCTCGAGTTCTACAAGTTGCTGTACAAGTGCTGTACAGCGCCGGGACTGACCAACGCATACATGCAGGAAGGCCTGGATGCATTCAAGTCGGGCCAGGTGGCGATGATGATGAACTGGTTCGCGTTCTTCCCGGGTCTGTACAAAGACCCGAACGTGGGCGGCGCCAAGATCGGTTTCTTCGTGAACCCCGAGCAGAAATACAAGGGCGTGCAGCTCGGCGGCCAAGGCATCTCCGTAGTCGCGTACTCCGAGCGCAAGGACGACGCGCTCAAGTACATCAAGTGGTTCGCGCAGACCGACGTGCAGAAGAAGTGGTGGGCGCTGGGCGGCTATTCGTGCAGCAAAGCCGTGCTCAACGACCCGAGCTTCCCCAAGAGCGCGCCGTTCGCGACCGACTTCCTGAAGTCGATGGAGATGGTGCAGGACTTCTGGGCGGAGCCGGCCTACGCGGAGCTGCTGCTCGACATGCAGAAGCGCGTCCACGACTACGTGGTGGCCGACAAGGGCACGGCCAAGCAGGCGCTCGACCTGCTGATCCAGGATTGGATCAAGGTGTTCAAGGACGAAGGCAAGAAGATGTAATCGCGGCGCCGGGGTGGGGCGCACGCCCCATCTCGGTGTTAGCATTCTCGCCGGCCTTTCGCCGCTCCATTGCAGCAGCAGCCGAGACCTGTCATGCCTGATTCGACCGTGGCGCCCGAGCTTGCGCGCCGCGCCGCGAGGAACACTCCCGAGGCGTTGTCCCGCCGGCTGCGCGGAGTCTCCGATCGCGCGATCACCTGGGCCTTCATCGCCCCGACGATCCTGCTGCTCCT
>DASPUW010000118.1:0-6344 GCA_035622675.1 Burkholderiales bacterium
CGGTAATACTCGACCTCGTGCCGCCCATTGGAATCGAAGCCGTGGATCGCAAAGCTGTCGCCGATCTTATCCATCGCGTCCGCCACGAGGGCGGTGGCCTCGCGCGCGAGATTGAGCACCGTGGTCCCGGCGCTCGGCACGAAGTCGTTGGTCGACTGAGACAAATCCAGGAGCAGCAGGACGGCGAGATCCCGGCTGCGCTTGCCGCGCCGCTCGTGGATGCGCGGGTCGGGGCTGCGCCCGGAGCGCATGTCTACCGTCGCCCGGATGCTCGCATCGAGATCGAGCTTGTCGCCCTCGAGTTGCTTGCGCAGTCTGAGCGGCCGCTCCACCTGCGCGGCCCGTATCAGGCTGGTGAGGCGGTTGACCGTCTCCTGGTTGCGCTGGAGCACTTGGTCGATATCGCCTGCCAGACCCACGCGCACCCGCTTCTCGAGCACGGTGCACCACAGCGGGCGTTTCATGCCGATCGCGTAATCCCATTCGTCGTAGCGATAGGGCTGTGGCGGCGCCAGTTCGAACGCTTCCACCTCCTGCGACGCCGCCTCGTGCTGGGCACGCTCCTCGGTCGGGTCCGGCCGCCCGTCGCGCTGAATGCGAGCTTCCCCCCGTTTCCCATCCTCGGCCACGCTCGAACTCACTGCCTCATGGATGTCTTCATCGTCCGAGCGTGACTGTCCGGGTGACCCGAAGTCCCACAGGAACACGTTGTCGTCGCGGTAAAGCGGCTCGACGAGATAGGTTTTGAAGTTGAACTGCACCCGCATCAGGCTCAGGTCATTGCCGAGAAGGCCGCCGATGCTGCGCGAAACGGCCGGGTCGGACAGGCCGCCCGCCGCCGCCTGCGCGAACATCGCGCGGCCCTTTTGCACGAAGGCATTGTCGTCCTCGTAAGCGGGATCGATCAGCGCACGAGTCAGCCGCGCGAGCAGGGAGACAGCGCTCACGGCGGAGCTCGGCAGCGCCACGTGAAACGGAAGCCAAAGCTTGAGCAGGCCTGGCAATTCGGCCATTGCCAAGCGCTCGACGCGAGCGTCCTCGATCAGCGAAACCAGCGCGACCTGGATCGGGCGCAGCTCACGCAGTGGGAAGCGCTGCGTCGAGTGAAGGAGGTGCGCCGCGGCGTGCGCGACCGCAGCCCGGTACAGCGTGGGACCGTCCTGGCCGGGGAAGACGTCGAAGACCTGGGGCATGCGCACAGCCCCCTCGATGATGGAGACGCGTCGGTTCCGCCTGCTCTCACCCGACGCAACCGCGGTCGCGGCGTGTAATTCGGCACCTAAGCCCCACAACGCACGCAAATAGAAACCGAGCCTGCGCTCCACATCCGTGAATAAAGTGCCCTCGGCAGAGGAGCGCAGCACCGCCCGGGCGTCACTCCTCTCGAGGCGAAACCAGGCGTTCTGGTCGCCGGCATCGCTCGAGTGCGCCTGGATGCCGAGCAGCGCCCAGCGGCGCAGCCCGTCGACCGACTGCTGCTCGAGCAGCGGGCCGAGGTGCTCGAGCATCGGCACCAGCCCGCCTGGTGCCAGCGCCGCGATCTCATCGACGACATCGAGGAAGGCAGCCAGCGAGTCAGGCGTGTAAAGATGGCGCGCGGCGATCGGCAGCGCGGAGAGAAATGCATCGACCGCGTGACCGTGCGCCTCCGCCGCAATGGTGACGGCCGTGGCGACAATGCGCGTCAGGGCTGCGTCGCCGCCTTGTCTGGCAACGGCGGGCACGACGCGAAGGTAGGTTCCCACCGGTTCGAGCCCGCCACACGCGTCTGCCAGGCGGCGTGCTCCGTCCAGCCAGACTTCGATCTGTGCGGGCGTAAGCCAACGCCGCGCTTCGGCCAGCGCGGCCGACAGCAACGCCTCGAACTCGGGTGAACGTTCGGTCAACGCGTTCTACACGCTGCGCGCGTTGTCAGCGACGTACACTACCGCGTCCACTGCGCAGCAGCCTTGTCCCACGTCGCCCACGATCACCGGATTGAGATCGAGGCTCGCCACAGCGGAATTTTCGTCCGAGATGACACGGCTGATGGCCACGGCGGCGGCGCTGAATGCCTCGATGTCCATCGGCGCCTCGCTGCGCACACCCGCCAACAGCGGCGCGATGCGCAAGCGCGACAGCGCGCGGGCCACGGCCGCGACATCGAGCGGCGGCAAAAGCAGCGCGACGTCGGGGATCGCCTCCACATACTTCCCGCCGTCACCGATCAAAACGACGGGTCCGAACACCGGATCGATGCGCGCCCCGATCATCAGCTCGCGCCTGGCGCTGACCATCTTCGCCACCAGCACGCCGTCGAAGCGCAGGCCCTGTCCACGCATCTTGCACTCGATGTCGACAAAAGCGACACGTACGTCCTGCTCGGTGCTGAGTTGCAGACGCACCAAGCCGAGCTCTGACTTGTGCACGACATCGGGCGAGCATCCCTTTGCCGCGACCGGCGCGCCGAGCGCCGCCAGCGCGTGCACGGCCTCCTCCGCGCTGCCGCACAACCTGCGCTCGACGACCGGCACGCCATATTTCTCCAGCAGCGACAGGCTCTCCGCTTCGTTCAGCATTCTCGCCGGGTTGCTCGCTCGCGCAAGTAGCCTGCGGCTCGGCGCGTCGAAGTGCCTCGTGCCGTGCATGAGCTCGAGATGGGACAGAAATTGGTTCAGCGCCGCCACCGCTTCGCTCTCGGTCGCGAACACCGGAAGGCCGACGTCCCGGAACCTGGCGGCGATGCTGGGCTGCGGCGCGGCAGCCACCAAAGGTTTGCCAGTCTGCACGGCCACTGCAGCGGAATCGCGAGCGAACGCTTCTACGTCATAACCCTGCCCGGCCACCGGGATGCCGATCAGAAAGGCATCTGCCGCCGGGTCGCGCGCCAGAGCCGGGAGGATGTCACTCAACAGGCGGCTGTTGGAGAGCAGCGCGGCGGTCACATCGACTGGATTGGTGGTTGTCGCGAAGCTGGGAAGAATGCTCGCCAGCGCTCCACGCGTTTCCGCGCTGAGCCGCGCCATGGGCATGCCCACCGTGGTCGCGGCATCGGCCGTCATCACACACACCGCACCGGAATTGCTTACGGCGACCAGGCGTCGTCCCCCGGGTCGCCAGCCTTTCAGGTACAGGTCGGTCGCATGCACCAGCTCGCTCATGTCGCGCGCGCGCCAGATGCCGTGCTGCGAGAAGAACGCATCCACGACGCGATCCTCATTCGCCAGCGCGCCGGTGTGCGAGCGCGCGGCCTCCTGACCGGCCGGGGTGCGCCCCGCTTTGAGCGCCACGATCGGCAGTCCGCGCTCACAGGCAACGCGCGCGAGCTGCGCCAGCGCGGCTGCATCGCTGATGCTCTCCAGATACAGCAGCAGCAGCTTCAGACCCTCTTCCGCGGCTACTTCCGAGGCCAGCTCGGCGGCGGTAACGTCGCTATCGTTACCCGTGGCGTGCACATGGCGCACGCCGATCCCACGGCCCCGCAGCAGGCCGTACGGCACCACGCTCATGCCTCCGCTCTGACTGACGATCGCCACTGGACCATCCTGTGGCGGCGCCTCGAGAAACATGGTGGAGAAGCTCAGCACCGCGCCGGAAGCGAAGTTGGCGAGTCCCTGTGAATTGGGGCCGATGATCCGCATGCCGCTGGCGTGCGCGAGCTCGACCATGCGCTGCTGCTGACCGCGCGCGACGGGGTCGCTGGTTTCGCCGAAGCCAGAGGCCATCACAATCGCGACCCGCACCCCGGCTGCGGCGCACTCCTCCACCGCCTCGAGCGCGAGGTCTCCCGGTACCACGATGAGCGCGACCTCCGGCGCCTCGGGCAGGGCCGCCAGCTTCGGATACGCCTTCAGGCCCTGTGCTTCGCTGCGCTTGGGATTGATCGGATAGACCTTGCCCTTGAAGCCGAAGCGCGACAGGAAGAGCAGCGGACGGCCGCCGATCTTGTTGGGGTTCTCCGAAGCGCCGATTACCGCGACCGAGCTCGGAGCCAGCACTGTGCGCAGGGGCGCCCGCGCCGGCTTCATGCGGGGTCGAAGAACGGAATCAGCCGGTCCCCGAACGGGACGAAGCGGCAGCGCACACGCGCGCCGATGCGCAAGTCATGCGCGCCGTGCGCCATCAGGCGGAATCCCTCGTCGGCGTCGACCAGCACGATCAGATATGGGGCGTGCGCCCTCAGCTCCTCGCTCGGCGCGCGCGTGACAAGAGTAGCGGCGTGCACCGTGCCCAGCCCTGATGCCTGGTGCTCAGCCGGCGCGCTCGCGCCGCAACGCGGACAGAAGCCGCGCCTGAAGTACCAGGTATGCGAACACGCCTGGCAGCTCTGGAATGCAATCCCCGCCCCTCCGGCCGTCCAATCCAGCACCGCGCCCTGCCTCATCGTGCCTCCAGAACCAAGCTGACGTGAGAGGAGAGCACGCCGCCGTCGCCGTGCAGCAGGGCGACGGAAGCGTCCCTGACCTGGCGTGCGCCAGCACGCCCGGTCATCTGCAGCTGCGCTTCTGCCAGGTGGGCCATCGCTCCGCCCGCGCCGCAGTGGCCATAGGACAGCAGCCCGCCGTGGGTGTTGAGCGGCAGCCGCCCGGCACGGTCGAAATAACCATCCCGGGCGCGCTCGCCGGCCTCGCCCCGAGGCACCAGTCCGATCTCTTCCAGAAGGATGGTGAGCGTGATGGTGAAGCTGTCGTAGATCGCGGCATAGCGTACGTCGGAGAGCTCGACGCCCGCCTGGCTGCGCGCGCGCTCGACGCTCGCCCTGGCGCCGAACTCGGTGAGACTGGGTGCCCCGGTGACGTACTGGTGCGTATGCGCTTGCCCCGCGCCGAGGATGCGTACGCGCGACGCGCTGGTAGGCTCCCGTCCCACGACGAAAGCGACACCGCCGTCCGACACCGGACAGCAGTCGAGCAGCTTGAGCGGGGAGGCGATCGGCTTCGACGCGAGCACGTGCTCAACCGTAATCGCCTCGCGAAACTGGGCTCCCGGGTGAGCGAGCGCGTTGCGGCGCATGAGCACGGCGAGTTGCGCGAGGTCCGCCTCGGTGATTCCGTGCTCGTGCATGTAGCGCGAAGCCACCAGCGCGTAGTAGGCAGGGATGGTCGCGCCCAACGGAACTTCGTATTCGGAGTGCCCGACCTGGGCCAGCGTCTGCACGGCCGCATCGCGGCTCTGAGCAGTGAGGCGGTTCTCGCCGGCGACGACGAGGACGTTACGCACCACGCGCGCCTCAACCAGCGTGTGCGCCAGCATCGCCATCGCGAAGGCAGTAGCGCCGCCAACCAGGATGGAATGCGCGTAAGTGGGCACGAGGCCGAAATGCTCGACGAACGTGGTCGACAGCATCAAGTGCGGAAAGGTCGTGGAGTACGCGCACAGCAGGCCATCCACGTCGGCGCGCTCGAGGTGGGCATCGGCCAGTGCTGCGGCGGCGGCCTCGCTCATGAGATCGAGCGTCGCGCGCCCGGGCAGCTTGCCGAACGGCGTCAGCCCGACACCGGTGACGTAGCTCATGCTGGCAGCATCAGACCGTGGCCACGGGCGTAACGGGCGAACCGACCGCGCCCGGCAGCCGCAGCGGCGGCGCCGTGAGCAGAAAGCGGTTGCGTGCGTGGGCGCGCAGCCAGCCGGCGAGCTCCGTCAGGTACCAGATCTCTCCCAGGTTTACCCCGAGCTTGAACAGGCAATGCTCGTGCAGGGGAAGCGCGGCGCAGCGGCCCGGATGTGACACGGCCGGATGCGCCTCTACCGCGTAGTTGTCGGCGATCAACGCGGCGAGCCCGCTATCGGTGATCCACTGCAGCAGCCGGCGGTCGCGCCCGTCGAGCGCAGCGCAGGCATGGTCGAGGGCATTGGCGTCCGGCCGCCGGTTCATCTCCAGGAGCAGCTGCGAGAAGCCGGTGTGCAGGCACACCAGGTCGCCTGCCTCCACCGTCACCCGGTCCGCATCGATGATTCGCATGAGCTGATCGTAGCCGACCGCCACGCGCGCGCGCCCCACGTGAGCGTGCAGGTCGATCATCACGCCACGCCCCTGCACGCACCTGACCGCCATGTTCTCTATACCTAAAGCGCCCGCGCGCGACGTGGACTTCGCCGGCACGGTGCCGATGCCGCCGGCGTCGGACACGGCGGTCGGCCCGATGATTTCGACGCCGGGGCGATAGCCGTTGTAGAAGACGGGCTCGGCCACGCCGTCGCCGTCTGCGTCGAACAGCTGACCCACGTGCGCGAGGCTGTCCCACTGGGTCGAATACTGCAGGTGCAGGATCGCCACGTCGTCGTTGACGACATCGGTGGCGTCGGCGTTGTCGCGGCGCACCTCGTAGACGAAATTCGGCCGGTCGCCGCGCACGGTCGGGCGC
>DASPUW010000119.1:0-4582 GCA_035622675.1 Burkholderiales bacterium
GTGTGCGGGTTCTCGCCGCTGAGCACATCCATCTTTCGGCCGCGCAGGACGACCTCCGCGCGCCAAGGCTTGAGGGTCGCTGGGACGCGGCTGCGGTACTCCACCCATTTCTCCGCGTCCTTGACGGTAATGTGACCGATCACGTAGGCAGTCACTTGTCAGCTCGCATGCTGCGCGCCCTCCCGACGTCGAGTATACGCTCGGGGCACGCGGTACACTCCGCGCCGGTACATTCGATTCGACGAGGAGAACAATGACGAGCGGATCGCAGTTGCGGATCGCCGTGCTGCCAGGCGATGGTATCGGCGTCGAAGTGATGGATGCGTGCCTGCGGGTGCTGGACGCGCTGTCGACTCGGAATTCGCTGCACCTCGCGTGGAACAAGCTGCCAGGCGGCGCCAACGCGTACAGGCAGACCGGCAGTGCGTTCACGGAGGAGGCCATGCGCGCTTGCGAACAGGCCGATGCGATCCTGTTCGGTGCCATGGGACTGCCCGAAGTGCGCTATCCCGACGGCACCGAGATCGCGCCGCAGCTCGACATCCGCGTTCATCTCGAGCTCTATGCCGGTGTGCGGCCGATCCGCGCGCTGCCCGGACTGCCGGCGGTGCTGCGCGATGCGCGTGCCGAGGCCATCGACCTCGTCATCCTGCGCGAGCAGACCGAAGGTCTGTACTGGTCGCGAGGGCGCGGCGTGATGCAGGATGTCGACACCGCGCTCGACAGCATGCGTATCACACGAGCCGGCTGCGAGCGTGCGTTCGAGTACGCCTTCGGCCTCGCGCGCACGCGCCGCGCGCGGGGCCGCCCCGGCAAAGTAACTTGCGTGGACAAAGCTGGCGTGCTGCTGTCGCAGGCCTTCATGCATCGGGTCTTTGCGGATGTCAGCTCGCGCCACGCCGAAGCCGCGTCGGATTACTGCAACGTCGATGCGATGGCGCTGAACCTCGTGCGGCAGCCGTGGGCCTACGATGTAATCGTCACCGAGAACATGTTCGGGGATATCCTGTCCGATCTCGCCGCGGGCCTGATCGGCGGCATGGGTCTCGCCCCATCCGGCGATATCGGAGACGAGCACGCGATGTTCCAGCCCTGCCACGGCACGGCGCCGGACATCGCCGGCAGCGGGAAGGCCAATCCGATCGCGATGTTCCTGTCCGCGGCGATGATGCTGGATTGGTTGGGCCAGAAGCACCGCGACGCAAAGCTCGGCGAGGGCGCTCGACTGCTCGAGGACGCAGTGCGAAACGCTCTGGCCGATGGGCGCGTGAAGCCATTCGAGTTCGGGGGCAAGGATGGAACGCGGGAAATCACGGACGCGGTGCTGGCCAGGATCGCGTAAGCGACGCCTTTTGCTCTCATCCCGGCCCTCCTCCCGGAGGGAGAGGGACCTTCGATGATGAATTGAGGGATGAAGCCTCCAAGCGCCTTGGATTTGGCGCTCGCCGAGCTACGGGCCGCGCGCCTGCATTGGATGCTCGGGCTGCGTTTTGCCGTCGCCTGCGGTGTTCCACCCATCGTCGGTTTCATGGCGGGACGGCCTCTGGCGGGAGTCATCGCGTCGTTCGGCGCACTGTTTCCGATGCTGGCGGATATCGGCGGCAACCTCCGCCAACGGCTCACGCTCATGCTTGCGACCAGCCTGTTCATGACGGCCGGCCTGGCGGTCGGCGCGATCAGCACGGACCGCTTCTGGGTTTCGCTCTTGCTGATCGCCGCGGCTGCATTTACCGCCGCCTGGGTATCCGATCTGCATCGCATCCTCGAGCTGATGGCCCGCTTCGGCGCTGTTAGTCTCGTCATAGGTGCGGGTGCGCACGTCTACGACCCGGTGGCGGCGGTCTGCTTTCTCGCCGGCGGAGTGTTTTCGTGCATGGTGGTGCTTGCCGGTCACTTCATCCGTGAATCACGGGACCTCGAGCCTCTCCCCACCTGGAGCGAGGGATTACGGCTGCTGCTGTCGGGGCAATCGATCGCCGGGTTGCGTTTCGTTTTGTGCTATACAGCGGTGGCCGTTGCCGCTGTGCTGGCAACCCAAGCGCTCGGGCTGCAGCGTGGCTTCTGGGTCACGATCACTGCGCTGCTCGTAATGCGTCCCGACGGCCCGCAGAGCATCAACCTCATCGTCCAGCGCCTGATCGGAACGGCGGGTGGCATCGCGCTGGCCGCCCTCGTCGTGTTGCTGGGGCACGACCCGTGGATTCTCTTCGGGTGGTCGCTGGTGTTTGCCTTCTTTGCGCCGGTAGGCTTGAAGCGACACTACGCGCTCGGGGTAGGTCTCATCACCGCAATGGTCATGGTGCTGCTCGACCTCGCGCTGCTGCAGAGCGGCGGAGATAGACCGCTTCTGTGGACGCGACTGGTCGACACCACCCTGGGCTGCGTCCTCGCTCTGTGCGGGACACTGACAGCCGCGCCCGAGATCCTGAAACGAGGATTGGGAAACCGGGGCGCCGGTTGACCACGCCTTCTTGGAGCATAACGGCACGCCGGCTCCGGCTATACTGCCGCGGGCCCGTCTGCATCCATTGCTGGACGGGGGACGTAGTAGAGGGCGTGGAGCCAGGAGCGCGCAATTGGCGATCCAGGCTCAGCGCTCGATTTGCTCAACTTGGGAGAACACGCATGAATCAATCCGATCTCGTCATCCGCTCCGCCATCGCCGCCCTGCTCGCGGCCGGCCTCACTGCTGCCGGCACTAATGCGCTGGCGGCCAAAAACGACATGGAAAAGTGCTCGGGCATCGCCAAGGCGGGCAAGAACGACTGCGGCACCAGCAAGCATTCCTGCGCGGGGCAGGCCAAGACCGACGGCGGCGAGGAATGGGTCTACGTCCCCAAAGGCACCTGCGAAAAGATCGTGGGCGGCACGGTGGTCGCCAGCAAGAAGTAGGCACTCCGATGCCCGAGGGCGCGCGCACGGGCAAGAGCGCCACTGCGATCCCGCTCCGCAGCGGGATCGGCCTGCGCGCGCCGCATTGCCGCGAGATCATCGAGTCCCGCCCCGCCGTCGGGTGGGTCGAGGTGCACAGCGAGAATTACTTCGGCGACGGCGGTCAGCCGCATCATTGGCTTGAGCGCATCCGCGCCGACTACCCGCTGAGCCTGCACGGGGTCGGGCTTGGACTGGGCTCGGCCGACCCGCTCGATATTGAGCACGTGCGCAAGCTCGCGCGCTTGATCGAGCGCTACGAGCCCGGGTTCGTTTCCGAGCATCTCTGCTGGAGCGCAGCAGGCGGGCGGCACCTGAACGATCTGCTGCCGCTGCCCTACACCGAGGAGGCTCTCGATCACGTCTGCGGGCGCATCGAGGCGCTTCAGCAGATCCTCGGCCGCCGGGTGCTGATCGAGAACGTCTCCAGCTACCTCGAGTTCCGTCACTCCACGATTCCAGAGTGGGAGTTCCTGGCCGAGGTCGCTCGCCGCAGCGGCTGCGCCATCCTGCTGGACGTCAACAACGTCTACGTCAACGCCGTGAATCACGGCTTCGACGCACGGGCCTACCTTGCCGCCATGCCGGCCGACGCAGTGCAGGAGATTCATCTGGCCGGCTTCGACGCCAGCGGCCCGTGCCTGATCGACACGCACGGCACACCCGTGGCGCGTGAGGTCTGGTCTCTCTACCGGGAAACGATCGCACGCCTCGGCCCGCGGCCCACGCTGATCGAGTGGGACACCGACATCCCGCCGCTCGCTGTTCTCACCGCGGAGGCCGGGAAAGCCGACCATATTCTCGAACATTGCCATGCTGTCGCTGTCTGAACTGCAGACCGTCTTCTCGCGTGCGGTGATCGAGCGCGACGAACGGGCGCTGACCGGCTGGATCCGCGGCGGCCGCGGTCTCGACGCCGAAGCGCGGATCGACGTGTATCGCACCAACGTGCTCGGTAACTATCGCAGCGCGCTGCGCGAGGTCTACCCGGTTGTCCTCGCGCTGGTCGGCTCGGCATTCTTCAATCGGGCAGTGGACGATTACGTTCTTCGCCATGCCTCACGCTCTGGCGATCTGAACGATTTCGGCGGCGAATTCGGCGACTTTCTTGCGGGCTGGCCACCCGCCGCCGAGCTCGCGTACCTTCGCGACATCGCCCGGCTCGAGTGGGCGATCGAGCGTGTTTTCCACGCGGCCGATGTGCCGCTCATCGACTTGCGCGCCCTCGCCGCAGTGCCACAGGCAACGCTGCCCGCACTGCGCTTCGAGCTCCATCCTGCGAGCCGCATCGTGCGCTCCGTCTACCCCATCCTGCGCATCTGGCAGGTCAATCAGCCGGGTTTCAGCGGCGACCCAGTTGGGCAACTGGATGCGGGCGGGGACGATCTGCTGGTCATCCGCCGGGCTGCAGGTGTGGACGTCGAACGCCTGTCACCCGGCGAGCTGGCATTGCTCGAGTCGCTCGCGGCGGATCTACCCCTTAGCTCGGCCCATGCGAGGGCGCGGGAAGCGGAGGCCGGGCTCGATCTGACGGCGCTGTTGCGGCGACACGTTTTGGGCGGCACGCTCAGCGCATTTCGCGCGACAGATGGAGAGAGGGCATGAACCTATCCGGTTTCGCGAGGCTGATGGCGCACGCGGTCAGGGCAAT
>DASPUW010000120.1:0-2343 GCA_035622675.1 Burkholderiales bacterium
ACGAGCGACGGCGACGCGAGCCCGCTCACTTACGTCCCGCTGATGAATCCGCTGGATCTGGCGCAGTTCGCCGCGTGGCTCTCGATCGTCGCCTGGATCCGGGGACTCAAGCGCATGAACCTCGCCGACTACGCCGGAGACAATCCCGCGGTCGTCTACGCCGTGCTGGGTGCGATCGTTTTCATCGGCCTCAACGGGTCGCTCTTGCGTGCGCTGCATCACTGGGCCGAGATCCCTTACGAGCTCGACGCAATGCTGCGATCGGTGTTGGTTCAGACGGCCCTGTCGATCTTCTGGAGCGTGCTGGCGCTGTGCGCGATGGTCGCAGCCACCCGGCTTCGCGCGCGCGCACTGTGGATCGTCGGCGCATCGCTGATGGCGGTGGTGGTCGCCAAGCTGGTGCTGGTGGATTTGTCGAACATCGGTACGGTCGAGCGCATCGTTTCCTTCATCGGGGTGGGGTTGCTCATGCTCCTGATCGGCTATATTTCGCCCGTTCCTCCCAAAGCTGCCGAGGCTTCCAGATGAGATGGCTGCTGTGGGCGCTGCTCGCACCGGCGTTGTGTGCGGCCGCCGAGAAGCCGCAGGATTTCGCCTTCGGCGTACCGGTTCAAACCGACGGCCGCGAAGCGCTGTACGAGATCGAGCTTCCCGCCTCGGTGTATCAGGGAGTCACGCGGCCCGACCTGGGCGACATCCGCGTATTCAACGCCGGCGGGGAGCCGGTGCCCTTTGCGCTCGAGCCGAGAACGCCGCGGCGCTCGGAGAAGCCGCAGCCGGTGCCGGTGAAGTATTTCCCGCTCTACGGCGAGCAGCCGGCTGATCTGCAGGGCCTGCAGCTCAGAGTCGAAAAGGGTGCGGGAGGAACGGTCGTAAGCGTGAAGAGCGATGGTGGCAAGAGCGCGTCGCACCGCGGCGTGCTGGCTTATCTCGTGGACGCGAGCGCGCTCAAACAACCGTATGAAGCGCTCGAGCTCGACTGGCGCCAGGAGCCGGCGAGCACCGCCACGACATTGCGCGTGGAGGCGAGTGACGATCTCGAGCACTGGACCACCGTTGCAGCCCAGGCCCCGCTCGTGCGACTGGATTACGGCGGGCAGCGGCTCGAGCAGCGCACTGTGGAGTTCAGTCCGCGCACGGCGAAGTACCTGCGGCTGAGCTGGCCGACCACCGGGCGCTCCAACGCGGCAGGGCGCGCCGAGCCGCTCGATCTCACGAGCGTGATGGTCCGCACCGGAGCGATCGCGATCGAGCCGGAGCGCGCGTGGCGCGAGCTGCTGCCGGAAGCAGGCGAGAAGCCGGGCGAGTATTTATACGACCTGGGCGGGCCGCTCCCGGTCGATCGCGTCCGCATCGGTTTGCCTCAAGACAACAGCATTGCGCGCATCGAGCTGCTGTCGCGCCCGGATGCGCGCGGCGAGTGGCGTCTCGTAACGAGCGGCGTGGTTTACCGCTTGACGCAGAACGGGCAACAGATTGTGAGTCCCGGTCTCAGCGTTGCACCGAACGTCGAGCGTTACTGGTTGCTGCGCGCAGATCAGAGAGGCGGCGGGCTCGGCAATGGCCTGCCGCGCCTCGCCGTCGGCTGGGTCCCGCAACGCCTGGTGTTCGCAGCGCGCGGCCAGGGGCCGTTCCAGCTCGCCTACGGCAGCGTCAAGATGCAGCCCGCCGCGTATCCGGTTGAAACGGTCGTACCGGGCTGGCGCAGCGATCAGCAGCCGACACTTGCCCGCGCCGAACTGTTGCCCGAGAGGCTCCTCGGCGGAACGGCGGCTTTGCGCACCGGGACCAATTACAAGGTGTGGGGGCTGTGGGCTGCGTTGTCAGTCGGCGTGCTGCTGCTCGCCTGGATGACGTGGGGGCTTGCGAGACAGATGCGCAGCACAGCGCCGGCGGCGGCGAACAAGACAGAAAACAACCCGTAACGAGGGCGGGGAGAACCTTCTTCAAGCGGTCGCTGCAGAGCCGAGGACCATGCTGTTGCGGCCTTCGAGCGCCGCGAGCAGCGTGTGCCACGCGAGCGCGGCGCAGTCGCGGCGCGACGGAAACGCCCGCACCACCGCCAGCACGGCGACCTCGCCGAGATCGTCGACAGTCTCCGACACCCCCGGACTCGATAGCAGGTCAGTGAAGCGGGTATAGAGCTTTGTTGCCTGCGCCAGCGTGCGGCCCTTGATCGCCTCGGTCATCACCGAGGCCGACGCCATCGAAATTCCGCAGCACGAGCATTGAAAGGCCGCGTCACGGATCACTTCTCCGTCCAGTTGCACGTAAACGGTGAAGTTGTCCCCGCACAGCGGGTTGACGCCCTCCGCCACCCGATCCGCACGCTCCAGCACGCGG
>DASPUW010000121.1:0-8653 GCA_035622675.1 Burkholderiales bacterium
GGCTCCCAGCTGCGCAAGCGCTCGCGGTTGCGCTCCAGGTGCCAGTTGGAGAAGAACCCGGCGATGCTGACGAACGCGCAGCCGAGGTAGAAGCTGTTGAATACCGGCACGACACCGTGCGCGTGCTCGACCGTCGTTAGAAACGCGAACCCGGCGGCGATCTGCAGAAACAACCCGAACGTGCGCGCCAGCCAGCGCTCTTGCCGGATGCCGGCCCACAGAATGGCAGCGCCCTCGAGCGCCCATGCGGCGGACGTCCAGCGGCCATCCAGCGCAAGCGGAATCGCGAGCGTCCCGAACACCACCCCGAGTGCGAGGAAGGATTCGACCAGCAGCCGCAGGTCGTCGCGGCGCCGCGACCAGAGCCAGCGCGCGACGGTCAGGTACAGGAGCCCCAGTGCGAGCGCACTCCACGCAGCGCCATACTCGATCTCGCGTGCGAGCTGCGTCTGCAACCCGAACGCTACCAGCGGCGTGCCGAACACCAGCGTGCCGTCCACGTAGCTTCGCACCTGCTGTGCACCGAGCGAAGCGACGGCACGCGCCTGCTGGCGGGCGAACAAGATCGGGATGGCGAGGTACAGCAGAAAGAAGATCACCAGGAACGGCTCGGTGCTGGCGAACAGAGAAGGGTGATAGAAGCGGCTGCCCCACAGCGTACCGATACTGAAGGTGAACACGAACCCGAGCAGGTTCAGCGGCCGCCAGGCTTTGTACCAGGCGATGCCGACGATGCCGAGGTTCAACATCACGTAATAGCTGAACAGCATGACGTGGCTGCCACCGCCGGTGGAGGCGAGAATCGGCGCGAGAAATCCACCGCTCGCCCCCAGCACGGCGAGAGATTGCGCGTCCTGCAACACCGCCAGCGCCGCCGACAGCGACGCGATCACGAACAGCAGAACCAGCGCCGCTTCCGGCGGCAGCACCTGGTAGAGGCGGAAGGCGGCGAACACCGTCAGATACAGCACGCCCACGCCGCCGCCCTGCAGCGCGAGCGCGTATCCGGGGCGCTTGAGACGGAGCCGCCAGCCGATGCCCAGCAAGGCGACCCCACCGAGCGCCACGCCCATCAGGCGCAGCTCGATCGGAACATGCGTGTGCTCGTAGGCGTACTTGAGCAAGAATGCGACGCCGAAAAACAGCACCACCACGCCGGCGCGCACCAGCGTGTTGCCGCCCATCAGCCAGCGCCAGATGAAGGGCGGCTCGCTTGGCGCCGCGGGTGCCGGAGGAGGCGCTGCCGGGGGCGGCGCGCCCGCTGTCGCGTGTTCTGCCGGCCCTTCGTTCTGCCCCGGAACGCTGATCACTGCTTGGCTTGGCCTCGCTGTGAGAATCTCCTGAGGCGGCGGGATGGGTGCCGCAGATTGAGGCGCAGCAGAGGGACGCTCAGTCGCCAACGAGCCCATCGGAGCCGGCGCCGAGGACCGCTCTTCCAGGATCGAGAGCCGCCTGTCCAGAGCGCGCAAGGCATCCTCTACCGCCGCGAGGCGCGACTCGACCCCACCGCCCTTCACTTTGGCATCGTGACTGCGGATCAGCTGGCCGAAGCCGTAGCCGACGGCCCAACCCACCAGTGCGCCCAGGATCGCTCCTTCGACGCGGTTGAACGCAGCGCCTATGACGACGCCAAGCAGAAGACCTATGACCCACATGCTGTGCCCCCTCTCGAGGAGTGGCCAGACGGAACCTCGCCCCACTGCAACCGGCGTGCCCGCGCCGTTCTTCCACGGCAGTCATGCCCCTAGCGAGGAAAGCGGCGATTTCGCGCGGCGCGAGTTATGATCCCTCTCGCCGCCTTTGCGAAAGCGCTCGGCGCCCGGGCGAAGCGGCCCAGCACGAATGAAAACAAACGGAGGAGATGACGATGTTCGCGAGCTTGCGATTCCTGGCGGTCCTGCTGGTGGCGGCCTCGCTCGGGTTGGGCGTTGCGCTGGCCCAGAAGAAATACGGTCCCGGCGCCAGCGATACCGAGATCAAGATCGGTCAGACCATGCCGTACAGCGGACCGGCATCCGCTTATGGAACGATCGGCAAGACCGAGGTCGCCTACTTCAAAATGATTAACGACCAGGGCGGCATCAACGGCCGCAAGATCAATCTGGTATCGCTCGACGATGGCTACAGCCCACCGCGGACCGTCGAGCAGATCCGCAGGCTGGTGGAGGAGGAGGAGGTGCTGTTCACGTTCCAGACCCTGGGGACACCGCCCAACACCGCCATCCACAAATACATGAATGCGAAGAAGGTGCCGCAGCTGTTGGTCGCCACCGGCGCGACCAAGTGGGGAGATCCCGAACACTACCCGTGGACCATGGGCTGGCAGCCTCCCTATCAGCACGAAGCCCACGTCTACGCAAAGTATCTGCTGAAGAACAAGCCCAACGCGAAAGTCGCGGTTCTGTACCAGAACGACGACTATGGCAAGGACTACTTGAAAGGCTTCAAGGATGGGCTGGGCGACAAGGCCGCCAGCATGATCGTGGCCGAGGCGTCCTATGAAGTGACCGACCCCTCGGTGGACTCGCAGATCATCACTTTGCAGGCGTCTGGCGCCGATACGTTCTTCAACATCACGACGCCGAAATTCGCGGCGCAGGCCATTCGCAAGGCGTACGACACCGGCTGGAAACCGCTGCACATCATCAACAATGTCTCGTCGTCCGTAGCCGCTGTGCTTCAACCCGCGGGACTGGAAAAGTCGGTGGGGCTGGTTTCCATCATCTTCGGCAAGGATCCGGCAGACCCGACATGGAAGGACGACAAGGGGATGAAGGACTACTTCGGTTTCATGAAGAAGTACTACCCAGAGGGAAACCCGGAGGACAACTTGAACGCCTATGGCTACGGCGCCGCACAAGGGTTGGTGCAGGTGTTGAAACAGTGCGGCGATGATTTGACGCGCGAAAACGTCATGCGCCAGGCGTCCAACTTGAAGGACGTCGAGGTCTCGCTTCTCTTGCCGGGGATGCGGGTCAACACCAGTCCGACGGATTTCTATCCTGTCAAGCAGGTTCAGCTGGTTCGCTTCGACGGCAAGAGCTGGGTGCGATTCGGAGAGCTGATGAGCCGGTAGTAGAAGCCCACCCTCACCCCAACCCTCTCCCGTCGAGGGAGAGGGGGTTAGATCGAACGACCCTCCCTCGCAAGCGGGGGAGGGGGCTAGCATGAACTTTGCAACGTCGGCCCCCACCGCTGCACACTGGGAGCCGAGGTCCATGCTCAATCGACTGATTTACCTGTTCGTCCTGCTTGCGGGCGCGCTGCTGTTCGGGCTGGGCGCGTACTTTCAATATGGGCTCCACTTGCAGCCATGCGGGCCGCAGGTGCTCGTGAGGTACGCGCTGGTGTTCGCGGGGCTGTTCGCTTTGATTGCACTGATCGCCGGGTCCGCCAAGATCGTACGGGTTGTGATGAGCGCGGGGATCGCGCTTGCGTCTCTGGCGGGGGCGGTGGTGGCTGCGCACCAGTCCTGGCCGCATCACGTCCCGCTCCATTTTGCCCACCCCGATTCATTGGCTCGCTCGCTGCCCCTCGGTGACGCGCTGCCTAAGCTGTTCATGGGCTCGGGCGAATGTGACAAGCACTGGTCCATCATCGGCATCTCGGGTTCGGAGTGGGCACTGATCGCGTTCATCGCGTTCATCGTCGCCGCCTTCTTCGCCGCTCGCGGCAAATAGGTCCCCTCTCCCTGTGCGGGAGAATCACCCAATCTAATTCCCTCTCCCCTTGCGGGAGAGGGTCAGGGTGAGGGGTAGACCCGCCCGCCTCACCCTCACCCCCAGCCCTCTCCCGTCAAGGGAGAGGGAGCAGAGTGCGGAGAGTTGGTAGACTAGGCCCTCGCATCCATCCGCGCGGAGGTGTCCCGCATGAACCTGCTGTGGTTTCATCTCATGCCGTACACCGATCTGCCCGAGGACTTCCGCGACAAGCATCCTTCGGTGTGGGTGGACATCGACTCGCGCCTGTTCGATCCGCAGCGCGCGCACATCCTGTACAACGATTTCATCGACGAGCTCGAATACGCGGCCGAGGTGGGGTTCGACGGCGTGTGCGTGAACGAGCATCACGCCAACGGCTATGGGCTCATGCCTTCGCCGAATCTCATCGCCGCGGCGCTCGCCCGCGGCACCAAGGACGCCGCGTTGTGCGTGATGGGCAACTCGCTCGCACTGTACAACCCGCCGCTGCGCATCGCCGAGGAGATGGCGATGATCGACTGCATCTCCGGCGGCCGGCTGATCGCGGGCTTTCCCCTCGGCACGCCGATGGACACCACCTTCGCCTATGGGCAGAACCCGAGCACGCTGCGCGAGAAATACGACGAGGCCCGTCGACTCATCCTGCGCGCGTGGAGCGAACCCGATCCGTTCGCGTTCAACGGCCGCTTCACCAAGCTGCGTTACGTCAACATCTGGCCGCGGCCGATCCAGCGCCCGCACCCACCCATCTGGATTCCCGGCGGCGGCGCGCGCGAGACATGGGCCATGTGTGCGCGCGAAAGCTACGTTTTCGCGGCGCTGTCGTACTTTGGTTTCGAGGCGAGCCGCAGCGTGCTGGGCGGCTACTGGCAGGAGATGGAGCGGCATGGTCGCGATCGCAATCCGTACCAGGCTGGGTACCTCCAATTCGTAGGTGTGGCAGAGACACATGCCGAGGCAATGAAGCTCTACCGCGAGCCGGCCGAGTACTTCTACGGGCGCTGCCTGCGCGTCGATCCGAGATACACATCTCCGCCCGGCTATACCACCGAATCGTCGGTGCGTGCCGCCGCGACGCGACCCACACAGGGCGTCGCTCAGTTCCAGGACCGCGCTCCCGATTTTGGCCAGATCCTCGAGCGCGGTTACATCGTCGCTGGCGAACCCGACGAAGTGGCTGCGCGGCTGCGCCAGATCGCAGCGGACTTGAACGTCGGACAGCTCATGCTGCTCCTTCAGTTCGGCAACATGGGCAAGCCGCTGGCTCGCTACAACACGCGCCTGTTCGCCGAGCGCGTCATGCCGCAGATCGCCGACCTGTTCGAAGATCGGTGGGAGGATCACTGGTGGCCGCAACGGCTGAAGACACAGGCCGCAGCGGCCATCGCATGAATCCAGGCGTCGAGGCGATGCGCAGTCGTACTGTCGAGGTCAACGGACAGGCGTGCCGCGTGTGGGAGAAAGGCGAGGGCCGGGCCCTTGTCTTCCTGGCGGGCTTCGGCGGCCTGTCGCGCTGGACGCAGTGCCTCGAGCACCTCGCCGCACGCCGCCGCGTGATCGCGCCTTCGCTACCCGGTTTTCCGGGTACGTCAACCATCGGGCCGCTGTACAGCCATCTCGATTGGCTGCTTGCCGCACGCGACCTGATCGCAGGTGCTGAGCGCGAGCGCTGCGATTTGATGGGCGTGTCGCTCGGCGCGGCGCTGGCGGCGGATGTCGCTGCGGTATGGCCCGGGCTGGTCGATCGCCTGGTGCTCGTCTCGGCGCTTGGTGTGTTCGACGAGGCTGAGCCGAGCGCAGATCCATTCGCGCAGCGGCCGGGGACGCTCCCGCAACTTCTGTGTGCCAATGCCGGGCGCTACACCGCACACATTGCTGCCGCGGATGGCGCCGATGCTATCGAGTGGACCGTGATGACAACGCGCGCGAACGAAGCGGCCGCCCGTCTGCTATGGCCTCTTGGGGACACGGGACTCGCGAGCCGTCTCGGCCGCATCCGCAACGATACGCTGCTCGTTTGGGGCGAAGCCGACCGCGTGGTACCGACGAGCTATCGTCCCCGCTTTTCGGATGGGATCACGGGAAAGACGCGCGTCGAGATCATTCCGGGGGCTGGGCACATGGTCGATCTCGACGCACCCGACGCGCTTGCCCAGCGCGTCGAAGCCTTCCTGACTGGGGCTCGAGCGTAGGCGCAGCAAGCTGGGCGCGGTCAGCTGCCCGTGATCTCGCGGACCCGCCCGAAGAAAGCACGCTTGCGCTCGGTGTTCAGGCTCCAAGTCACCGGCGGACTCTGAAAACCATCGGCATAGGGATCGAAATAGCCCCACGAAGCGTAGCCCTCGATCGCCGCGAGAAAATTGTTGTCTGCCCGATCGAAGTCGAAGTGGTCGTCCTCGTTGAACAGGACCGGCTTGGGCGTATAGCCTGGGATTTGCCGCGTCATACGCACAAGATGGCGGATGCGGTGCGGGTTGGCTTCGCCGTTGCCGTGCAGCAGCAGAAAGTCCGCACAGCGCGCGACCGCTTCGCCCGGCAGGCTGCGTCCGCGGTAGCTCGTGCTGACGAGCAGGCGGCGATTTCCGTGAGTGAGCCCCTGCAGACGCTCGATCAGTTCGTGCTCGCGCGGCGGCGTCAGGATGGCGTGCGTATAGCGCGGGATGTCGCACTCGTTGGCGATCTCGATCAGCACGTTCGTGTAGCCGCGTTCCAGCACCCAGCCTGCAGTTTCATCTGCGGCGCGGATGATGGCGTCTTCGTCGCGCAGACGGTGATCCTGGCCAAAGTAGAACAATCCGAGAATCACCACCATGCCGAGTGCATCCGCTGTCTCGAGCACCCTCTCGAGACGCCCGAGATAGTCGGGCCGCAGTGCTCCGTTCGCCTCGTACGCCGAGTTGTGCCACGGCTGTTCGTTGGAATAACCCTCGGGGCTGCCGCCTTGCAGGTTGAGGGTGAAGGCGAGGAGGCCATGCGCCCGCCACTCCCGCATTGCGGCGCAGAATTCTTCGGTGTTGCGGGCTGGATCCCAGCGGCCGGTGTCTCGGTAGGCCCAGCGCGTTCGCGTGTCCGGGTTCAGGTCGTCGAAGATGCCCTGCACCATGCGGCTGTTGAGGAGCAGGCCTTCGATGCGCAGCCCGCGCCAGCTGCGGCCCGCGTACGTGGGCTTCCCGTTGATCCAAAAGGCATCACCGGCGATCGCGATTTGTGTTTTGCCAGGCACGGAAAGGTTATCGCGCCGCTATTCGGCCCTGCGCCAGATCAGCGTGAAGACCTGCATGCGCAGATCGGGGAAGCGAGGAAGCTGAGGCGTCCTGATCGTGAGCGTGTCGCAGTCGAGCGTGGCGAAGCGCACCTGGTCGCGACCGACCCAGTCGGGAAACGATGCGACCTCGACGTGATGCACCACACCGTCGGGCGTGAGCGTGTAGGTGCCCGCGTAGGCGGTTTGTGTCATGAACAGTTGAGCGCGGGCCTGCATGCGCTGCTCTGCAGAGCCTGATTCCGCCTGCCGCTGCCCCGCAGTCAATACGGCGCTCATCCGGCCGCCGCGAGTGTACGTGAGGAAGCCGATCGGCGCGTCTCCCCACGGCCGGGTCACGGCCCCGGTTTCCACGTCCTGAGCGGCAAAGGAGATCAGCCGCCAGGTGCCGACGGCTGTCTCGTCGAGCGAGTGCGCAAGGGTGCTGAGCGTCGAGAAGCTGAAGATGCAGAGCAGCCGGAGCAGGCCGGCAATACGACTGCGACGCATGGTCCCTCCGGTGCCGATAGATGCGCGCTGCACCGCCCGGCGCAATGGCCGGACGGCGCAGCAGGCCGGGCTCACTTCATCAGATGCTTCGTGTACCAGTTCAGCGCTGGCGTCGCGGCGTACTCGAAGCCCGCGACGTAGGCGTCGAAGTGTCCGCCGGGGATGATGACGAGCTGCTTGGGTTCGCGCGCGCGTCCGTAGGCCTCGATCGCCAGATCGGTCGGCGTGAGGACGTCATTCTCGGCGACCACCAACATGAACGGCGTCGGCGAGATCAGGTGAATGTTGGCCGCCGGGTTGTACTCGAGGGCCAGCTCGAGCGAGCGCACCGTCTGCCGGTTCTCCCACTTCGGAGCACGGGTCTGGCCGGTCTTGATGAACCAGTCGTAGGAATCCTGGGTCGGTAGAGCGGACGGCTTGCCTTGCTCGGCGACTACCGGCAGGTAGTTGATCTTGCCGGTCTTGTACTCTTCCATCCGGTCGGCGGCGAGCCAGCCCTGGGTCGCAGGAAAATGGTCGGCGCGCACCAGGCGGCGGAAGTTGTCCATCGCGTTGACCAGGGGCACCTGCGCAACCGCGCACTTCACGCGCCGGTCGAAGGCGGCCAGGTGCATCACGTGCGCGCCGCTGTAGGAAGAACCCCAGATCCCGATCCGGTTCGCGTCGACCATCGGCTGCAGCATGGTCCAGGTGATCGCGTTCTTGTAATCCTCTTGCTGCATGGAGGGATCGATGTGGCTGCGCGGCTCGCCCTGGCTGTCGCCAAAGTTGCGGTAGTCGAAGACGGTCACCACGAAGCCGCCGTTGGCGAACTTGGCGGCGAAGGCGTCGAGATACATTTCCTTCACGGCGCTCCAGCCGTGGGCCATCACGATGGCCGGGCGCTTCTCGCCCGACTTAAGCCCGTTGGGCACGTAGAGCCAGCCCACGAGGTTCAGACCCGCGCTCTTGAAGGTGATGTCCTGGCGCGTGAAGTTGTCGGCGGGCCAGGCCGATTGCGCGGCGCAAAATGCAAGAAGCGCAACGACTGACCAAAACCAGCGGCTAAGGCGACGCATGTCGGTTCTCCTCCTGTTTGTTGTTCGGGTATGCTGCGATGTCTGTATAGATCTCAACCCGATTCCCGTCAACTGCCGGAGTGGCGACGATGCGAAATAGAGACCTCATCCTGCCGGCTCTGCTTATCGTCGCACTGGGCGCG
>DASPUW010000122.1:0-6202 GCA_035622675.1 Burkholderiales bacterium
ACACGGCAACTTCGAGGTGACCGCGCGCGGGCAGGACCTCTCGCTCGATCTGCTGTACCACGCGGTGTGGGCGAAGCGCGCAGCCGGGCCACAGTTCGTCTCGTGGCAGGCGACGCGCATCATGCCGAAGTAGCTGCCCCCCACCCTGACCCTCCCCCGCGAGCGGGGGAGGGAGAAATGGTTTCCCTCATCTGCCATCCGACCACCCGCTGCGACGCGGTTCGCAGCATCCAGGTGGAAGTGCGCACGACCGAGCCGAAGACGCTCGCACTGCGCTACGTTCTCGAAGGCGATATTACGCGCCTGCTCATTCCGGCTGAATCCGCCCCGCAGCGGGCCGATAAGCTGTGGCAGCACACCTGCTTCGAGGCATTTGTCGGCGCGATGGAAACGGCGGGCTACTACGAGTTCAACTTTTCTCCGTCCACCGAATGGGCGGCGTATCGATTCAGCGCGTATCGGGAGGAGATGACGGCGCTGGACAGGGCACAGCCCCCTCGCATCTCGGTGCGTCGGGACATCGATCGTCTGACTCTAGAGGTGTCGATCGATTTCGGCCTGCTACGCCTGCCGCCGGACAATTCCGATCTGCGCCTCGCGCTGTCTGCGGTGATCGAACGCGCGGACCGCACCTTGTCCTACTGGGCGGTTGCGCATCCGTCGGGGAAGCCGGATTTTCATCATGCGGCGGGGTTTGCGGTGAGGCTTTCCGACAGGAACCCCCCCTCACCCCAACCCTCTCCCGCAAGGGGAGAGGGGGATCATAAGCAGCAGCCCTCTCGCGCAAGGGGAGAAGGGAAAAAACGCAAATGAAGTTCGGGCTCGATCGTCTGCTCGAAGAGCCTGCTCTGCGCAAGCCGCTCGCCGGCCGCCGCGTGGCGCTGCTCGCGCATCCGGCATCGGTGACGAGAAATCTCACCCACTCGCTCGATGCGCTGGCCGCGCTGCGCGATCTGCGCGTTGTCGCAGCCTTCGGTCCCCAGCACGGCCTGCGCGGCGACAAGCAGGACAACATGGTCGAGTCGCCGGATTTCAAGGATCCACAGCACGGCATCCCGGTATTCAGCCTGTATGGTGCTGTGCGGCGTCCCACGGCGGCGATGATGGACACGTTCGACGTGCTGGTGGTCGACCTGCAGGATCTGGGCTGCCGCATCTACACCTTCATCACGACGCTGCGCTACGTGCTGGAGGAAGCGGCGAAGGCGCACAAGAGCGTCTGGGTACTCGATCGCCCCAACCCGGCTGGGCGTCCCGTCGAAGGGCTGCGCTTGCGCCCAGGCTGGGAAAGCTTCGTCGGCGCCGGTGCGCTCCCCATGCGGCACGGCCTCACGATGGGCGAGATGGCACGCTGGTTCGTCGCCGCGCTGGGCCTAGACGTCGAGCTTCGCGTGATCGAGATGGAAGGCTGGCGGCCTGAGCAGGCGCCGGGCTTTGGCTGGCCGCTCGGCGAGCGGACGTGGATCAACCCGAGTCCGAACGCGCCGAATCTGTGCATGGCGCGCTGCTACGCCGGCACCGTGATGCTCGAGGGCACCACGCTGTCGGAGGGACGAGGCACCACGCGCCCGCTCGAGTTGTTCGGTGCGCCGGACCTCGACGCGACCAAGCTCATCGCACGGATGCAACAGCTCGTGCCGCAGTGGCTGAAAGGTTGCCGGCTGCGGCCGTGCTGGTTCGAGCCCACCTTCCACAAGCATGCAGGCAAGCTGTGCGCGGGCGTGCAGATCCACGTGGAGGATGCGGCGTACGACCACCAGAGCTTCCGTCCGTGGCGGCTGCAGGCGCTCGCGTTCAAGGCGCTCAAGCAGCTCGAACCCGACTATGAGCTGTGGCGCGATTTTCCCTACGAGTACGAGCGCGACCGCTTGGCGATCGACCTCATCAACGGCAGCGAGCTGCTGCGCCAATGGGTCGACGATCCAGGCGCTACGCCTGCGGATCTAGATTCGCTCGCACAGCCTGACGAGGCTGCGTGGCGCGAGGAGCGCGAGGCCGTTCTGCTGTACCGCTGACCCTCACCCTGCACCCTCTCCCGAGGGGAGAGGGGATACTGCACCCTTCTCCCTCCGGGAGAAGGGCCGGGGATGAGGGCAGGGAGAGGGGATGCAATTCCGTTACGTCTTCTCGAAGTCAATCCGCTCGTCGACTGGCAGCCCCTGCAGATAGCGGCGCAGGCAGTCGAGCGACATCTCGACCGCGCCGAGCCGTACCCAGTCACGCCCGCCGAGCATGCGGCTGCGCCTCGTGGCGACGTCGCGCTCGGTCGCGATAGCGATCGAAATCGTGCCGCCGAAGTCGATGCGGTCCGCGCCTTCGTCCAGCTCGATCAGCGTGACCAGCGCATGCGTCGCTCCGGTCGCGCGCCGCGCGGCCTGCGCCACGGCAGCCGCAACTTCCGGCGTCGGCGCACCCGCTGGCGGCGATTGCAGGCCGACGCCCGCATACACTTCCGACAGCTCGCGTGCGACGATGTCGCGGCGAAACACCTTTTCCGCGCCGGCGAGAGGAGCGATGCGCGCGGCGATGGCGCCTCCCGTGAACGTTTCCACGACCGCGAGCGATGCCTGACGCCGTATCAGCTGCTCCAGGACCACGCCTTCCAGCTTCTGATCGTCCTCGGCCAAAATGAAATTGCCGAGGCGCTTGCGCACCTCCAGCTCGGCTGGCGCCAGCTTGCGCCGCACGTCTTCGATGTCGCTGCCGTGCACGGTGAGCTTGGTCTCGAGCTGCGGATAGTGCGCGCGGAAGCCCAGCTTCAGGCTGCCGTCGGGCACCAATGATTCCAGGCCGCTGAGCAGTTGGTCCGCGTGCGACTCGCCGATCCCGTAGGAGTGGAAGCGCTTCAGTAAGATCGCCGTCTGCCGCCCGCTTTTCGTCAGGAGCCGCGGGATGATCTGCTCGTCCAGCATGCGGTGCAGCTCGCGCGGAACGCCGGGCGTGAAATAGAAGCGCGCCTTGCCCATGTCGAGCGCGAAGCCGCACGCGGTGCCGATCGGATTGTCCAGCAGCTCCGCTCCTGCCGGCAGCATGGCCTGCTTCCGGTTGCTGGGCGGCATCACACGGCTGCGGCGCCGAAAGAATTCCTCCATCGTCGTGTACCAGCGCTCGCTGAAAACCAGCTCTACACCGGCGGCCTGCGCCGCGACTTCCTGCGACAGGTCGTCCACGGTGGGGCCCAGCCCGCCGTTGACGATCACCGCATCGACGCGCTCCGCCGCGAGGCGAAACGCCTGCAGCAGTGTCTCCCGGTCGTCGCCTACCGTGGTGCCCCAGCGCACCTCGAGCCCCACGTCGCCGAGCCTCTGGCTGATGTGGCTGAAGTTGGTGTTGACGGTCTGGCCTGTGAGGACCTCGTCCCCGGTACAGATGATCTCGATTCGCATAGGCCGCGAGGTTAGCACCCAGCGCCACTGCGCGGCAACGTAGGGTCCTGGACTTCGCTGGTTGCATTCAGCAACAAGACGTTACGAGGCGCGCTATACAACGAGCCGACAGCTGGCACGCAAGGTGCAGCGAGCAGTTGCGATGAAGGCCTGCCGACAAACAACGAACGCTTCTCTTTCGTTGCTCTTTGACGAAGAGAACACAAAAAAAGATGAGACCCTTTGACATTCGATTGACGGGAAGGCTGTTCGCCCCCGCTGTCCAGTGGCAGCGCAGAAGCAAGCGCATGCTGCTGATCATTTCACCGTTCCTTGCAATCGTCGTAGTGCTCCTCTGGCTTGCCACTGAGAGCATCGACATCCTCGCTTCGGGGCGTGCCTACGTCGAAGGCGAGAGTCTGTGGTCGAAGAGCCAGAAGGACGCCGTGTTCTACCTGTTGCGTTTCGCCCAGACCCGCTCCGAGTCCGACTTTCACAGCTACGAAAAGGCAATGAAGGTACCCCTCGGGTTCCGCAAAGCGAGACTCGAGCTCCAGAAACGCCAGCCGAACTACACGGTGGTGCGCGAAGGCTTCATCGCCGGCGGCACCCACCCGGACGACATCCCCGGCGTCATCAAGCTGTACGAGCGATTCGAGCAGGTGAGCTACATGCAGAGCGTGCTCGAGATCTGGCGGACGGGCGACGGATTCATCGCCAGGCTCAAGACGGCAGGCGACCAGCTTCACGCGCTGTACACGTCAGGTGCTGCAGGTCCGGCGGCACGCGAGGAGGTGCTGAGCCGCATCATGCAGATCAACGAAGAGCTGCGGCCCTGGCAGTACCGCTTCTCGAGCACACTGGGCGACGCCACGCGCTGGATCCAGGCGACCTTGTTGATCGTGCTGCTGACGGTAACCAGTGCCCTCGTGCCGGTTGGCGTCATTCTCACCCAGCGCATGGTGAGTCGCGTCGACCGGGCGGAACGCGAGCTGAAGGAGCTCAAGCTGCGCCAGGAATACGCCGCCAAGCTCGCCTACCACGCCAGCCACGATCCGCTCACCAACCTCCTCAACCGGCTCGAGTTCGAGAACCGATTGCGGACGGCGCTGGACACGGTCACCACACAGGGGCGTCAGCACGTCGTGATGTTCCTGGACCTCGACCAGTTCAAGATCGTCAATGACACCTGCGGGCACGCGGCGGGCGACCGGCTCCTGCGTCAGGTGAGCACACTGCTCAAGCAGCGGGTCCGCGACAGCGACTCGCTCGCTCGCCTGGGCGGCGACGAGTTCGGCGTGCTGCTGGAGAACTGCCCGATGCAGGACGCGATTCGCATCGCCGACGAGTTGCGCCGGTGCATCGCCGATTTCCGCTTCGTGAACGACGACCGGTCGTTCAGCATCGGCGCGAGCATCGGCGTGGTGCAGGTCGCAGATGGCACGCTCAACCTGACGGAGGTGCTGAGCGCCGCGGACGCCGCCTGCTACATGGCCAAAGAGAAGGGCCGCAACCGCATCCAGTACTACCGTCCGCACGACAGCGACGTCTCCCTGCGGCGGGGCGAGATGGAGTGGGCGTCCCGGCTGCAACGGGCCCTGGAGGAAGGGCGCTTCATCCTATACTCGCAGAAGATCATGTCGGTTGGGGGAGCCGCTCCGCTCGAAAATCATCAGGAGCTGCTGGTACGCATGCTGGACGACCACGGCAGGATCGTGCTCCCGATGGCCTTCATTCCAGCCGCGGAGCGCTACAGCCTGATGGCCCTCATCGACCAGTGGGTGATCCAGAACGCTTTTGCCGCGATCAGCTCGCTTGGCGCGCGCATCGGAACCTACGCGATCAACGTATCCGGCACGTCGATCGCAGATGAGCGCTTCCTGGAATTCGTCCGCGAGCAGTTCCGGCGCTACCTCATGCCGCCGCGGAGTATCTGCTTCGAGCTCACGGAAACAGCCGCCATCGCCAACTTCGACAAGGCGGCCCGCTTCTTCGGCGAGATGAAATCGCTCGGCTGCCTGTTCTCGCTCGACGACTTCGGCGCCGGCATGTCGTCGTTCGGCTACCTGAGGCACCTGCCGGTGGACTTCATCAAGATCGACGGCAGCTTCGTGAAGAACGTGGCGCACGATCCAGTAGACCGCGCCACCGTGCAGGCGATCAACGACGTCGGTCACGTGATGGGCAAGAAGACGATCGGCGAGTTCGTGGACGGAGAGATGGGGCTTGCCGCGCTGCGCGAGATCGGCGTCGACTTCGCGCAGGGCGATTGGATCGCCCCGCCGGTCCCGTTCAACACGCCGCCGCATGTAGACACCGACGCGGATGCTGACGCGGCGGCCGCTGTCGCCTGAAACCGGATACCGATCAGCGCCCCTTCCTTCTATCGTTCATGTACCAAGAGAGCAGAGTATGAATCCCACCGTAGTCAGAAAAATCTCGCCGCCCCCGCTATGGGTTTCGTCGTTGTACGAGTTCGTCGCCCCGTACTGGGACGGGCTAGTCAATGGTCTCTGGGCCGACGGCGTGGCGTCCACGAAGCTCAGCGTCGAGCAGATGCGGGGCTGGATCCTCGAGCTGTATCCCTTCATCTACGACTTCCCGAAATTCCTGGCCGAGGGTCTGATCAAGGTGGAGGACGAGTTCTCGCGCACTTTCCTGATCGAGAACATCCGCATCGAGAAGGCGCATGCGGAGCATTGGCTGTGGATGGGGGAGGGGTTCGGGCTGAGCCGGCAGCAGATGCTGGATCTGGCCGAGGGCAAGACGGCCGTGCTGCGCGACGTGCAGTCGCTCACCGACTGGGTGTGGCGCGTGAACGCGAAGGGCACGCTGGC
>DASPUW010000123.1:0-3904 GCA_035622675.1 Burkholderiales bacterium
CCCGGGTCAAGCCTTGGTCGGTGTCGTGTTCGAAGAGCTGACCGCTCTGCTCGGCGCAGCCAACGTGCCTCTCGATCTGGCGACGGTGCCGCCCGCTGTGATCCTGATGGCTGGCCTGCAGGGTTCTGGCAAGACCACGACTAGCGGCAAACTCGCGCGCCTGCTGCGTGAGGGCATGCACAAGAAGGTTCTGCTGGTGAGTTGCGACGTGTATCGTCCCGCGGCGATCGATCAACTGCAGACGTTGGCGGCACAGGTCGGCGTGGACTTCTATCCAGTGAGCACGCAGCACGAACCAGTCGCGATCGCCGAGGCTGCGCTTGACCACGCGCGCAAGCGCTACTACGACGTCGTCATCGTCGATACCGCAGGGCGGCTCGCTGTGGACCAAGCCATGATGCAGGAGATCCGTCAGTTGCATGACGTCCTGAAGCCGGTCGAGACGCTGTTCGTGGTGGACGCCATGCAGGGCCAGGACGCAGTCAACGTTGCGAAGGCGTTTGCGGATGCGCTACCGCTGACCGGGGTCGTGCTGACGAAGCTGGATGGCGATGCCCGCGGCGGTGCAGCGCTGTCGGTCCGCCAGGTTACCGGCAAACCGATCAAGTTCGCCGGGATCGGGGAGAAACTCGATGCGCTCGACGCTTTTCACCCCGAGCGCATGGCATCGCGCATCCTCGGCATGGGTGACGTGCTGAGCTTGGTCGAGGAGGCGCGTCGCAGCGTCGACCTGGACGAAGCGGAAAAGCTTGCCAAGAAGGTCAAGGCCGGCAAGGGTTTCGATCTGGAGGATTTCAAGGCGCAAATGCAGCAGATGAGCAAGATGGGGGGCCTCGGCGCGCTGATGGACAAGCTGCCGGCCCAGCTGGGGCAGCTCGCGCAAGGCGCCAACGTAGACGAGAAGGTGATCAATCGCACTATCGGCATCATCAACTCCATGACGCCGGCGGAACGCGCTCGCCCTGACCTGATCAAAGCCTCGCGCAAGCGGCGTGTGGCGGCGGGCGCCGGTGTGTCGGTGCAGGAGGTGAACCGGCTGCTCAATCAATTCGAGCAGATGCAGAAGATGATGAAGATGATCAGCAAGGGCGGGATGCAGAAAATGATGCGCTCGATGCGCGGCATGCTCCCGGGAATGCGATGAGCCCAAGCGCCGGCTCAGCGCTCTGGCCCGCTTGGTCCGAGGCGGCTGCGCGACGAGCAATGCTCGCGCTCCTGTTGTGTCTGCCGGGGCTCGCCTGCAGCCAGGACTACGAACGTGAGCAGCGCTGGGCCGACCAGATTCTGCCGTCTCTGATGATCGGCGATGCGGTTTGGCTCGAGCAGAAGAACGGTCATAAGTTCCTCGGCCTGTACACCGAGGCCAAAGACGCGCGCGGCGCTGTTATCGTCGCGCACGGGCGCGGCTGGAGTCCCGACTACGAATTGTATGGGATGCTGCGCGTCAAGCTGGCGGAGAGCGGCTACACCACTCTGGCTATTCAGCTGCCGGTGCTCGGCGGAGGCGCCAAGATCGGTGACTACCTCCCGACCTACCCGGACGCGCGTGAGCGATTTCAACTGGCGGTCGACTATCTGAAGGCGAAGGGCTACAAGAACATCGCGATCGTCTCGCACAGCCTCGGCGCCACCATGGCCAATCAGTATCTGATCGACACCAACGACAAGACGGTCAAGGCTTGGGTCTTCATCGGAATCATCAACGGTCTCGAGGAGATGTTTCGCATCAAGATGCCGGTGCTCGATGTATTCGGGAGCAAGGACTGGGAGGTGACCCAGGTTGGTGCCTACGAGCGCCGGCAGCAGATCATGAAGATCAAAGGATCGGATCAGATTGTCGTACCCGAAGCGCTGCATTTCTTCGAAGGCAAGGAAGACGAGCTCACCAGGATCGTCGTGGGCTTCCTCGATCGCGTCTTCCACGGCGGCAATCCGACCGCGTCCCAGACCCGCTGAAGCGGGCGTTGTGGCGTGCTGGGCGCTTGCAAATGCCCGGAAAAGCAGCTTAAAATCGCCGGCTTCGCTTGTGGGGTGAACCATATGGTGGTGATCAGACTTGCGCGTGGGGGGGCCAAGAAGCGGCCGTTTTTCAACGTGGTCGTGACCGATTCGAGGAACGCCCGCGATGGCCGCTTCATCGAGCGGGTGGGCTTTTATGACCCCAAAGCGCCGGCAGGGCGGGAATCGCTGCGCATCTCGGTCGAGCGCGTGACCCACTGGCAGAGCCAGGGGGCGAAGCTTAGCGACACAGTCGCGCGGCTGGTGAAGCAAGCAGCCGCCGCCACACAGGGAGCGCCCGCGCCGGCCAGCCCGAACCAATCCTGAGGATCGCGTCACACGTCGCTAGGCGGAGGCGTGACCGCCCGATGATGATCGTGATGGGGCGTGTGGCGGCCCCGTTCGGGGTAAAGGGCTGGATCAAGATCCGGCCCTTTACGCGGAACGTTAATGCCCTGCTGGAATATCGCGCGTGGTGGGTGGGGCGGGAGGGGTGCTGGGACAACAGCAGGGTGGAAGAAGGCGCCGTGCATGGCCGCTCGCTCATTGCCAAGCTGCATGGCTGCGATGATCGCGACGCCGCCGCCCGTCTCAAGGGGATGGAGGTCGCGCTTCCGCGCAGCGCGCTGCCGGCGAATACGGACGGTGAGTACTACTGGGCCGATCTTATCGGTTTGGGGGTGATGAATCGGGAGGGCGTGCCCTTGGGCCGCGTGACCGGGCTGATGGAGACAGGCGCGAGCCACGTTCTTGTGGTGCGAGGTGAGCGCGAACGGCTGATTCCTTTCGCCGAGCCGGTGATCGAATCGGTTGACCTAAGCGGTGGTCGGCTCATCGTGGATTGGTCTGCGGACTTGTGATCTATTTCGACGCGATCACGTTGTTTCCGGAAATGTTCGACGCCATTACCCGCTCGGGCGTGACGCGGCGGGCGTTCGAAGGGCGGTTGTTTGAGCTGGTGCTGTGGAACCCGCGCGACTTCAGCACCAACGCATATCGCTCGGTGGATGACCGGCCGTATGGCGGCGGACCCGGCATGGTGATGATGGCGGAGCCGCTGGACAAAGCGCTGAAGGCGGCGCGCCAACGCCAGCGCAGTTGCGCAGTGCAGGATCCGAAAGTGGTGTACTTCACGCCGCAGGGACGAGTGCTGGACCACGCACTGGTGCTCGAGTTGGGCCGCCGCGAAGGGTTGATCCTGCTCGCCGGGCGCTACGAAGGCGTCGACGAGCGCGTGGTGACGCGCCAGGCCGACTACGAGCTGTCGATCGGCGACTATGTGCTGTCCGGAGGGGAGCTTCCGGCGATGGTGCTGATGGATGCGCTGATCCGCCAGATACCGGGGGTGCTCGGCGACGCCGCATCGGCGGTGCAGGAATCGTTCGTGCGCGGCCTGCTGGACTGCCCGCACTACACGCGGCCCGAGGTATACGAAGGAATGCCGGTTCCACCCGTCCTCATGTCAGGCAACCACGCCGACATCGAACGCTGGCGCCTCAAGCAGTCGCTGGGCCGCACCTGGGCGCGCCGGCCGGAGCTGCTCGCAAGGATGACGTTGGACGCGGAGCAGCGGGCATTGTTGGATGAATACAGGCGCGAGGCGCACCAGCAGCAAGAGGGCGTGGCCGCGTGCGAGCGGCACTGAATCTTTGGCGTTCGGGAGCAGGAAAATGAATCTGATTCAAACCATCGAGCAGGAAGAAATCACCCGTCTTGGCAAGACCGTTCCGGCCTTTGCGCCCGGGGACACCGTGGTGGTGAACCTCAACGTGGTCGAGGGCGATCGCAAGCGCGTACAGGCGTACGAGGGCGTGGTGATCGCCAAGCGCAACCGGGGACTCAACTCTTCGTTCATCGTGCGCAAGATCTCCTCGGGCGAAGGAGTCGAGCGGACGTTTCAAACCTA
>DASPUW010000124.1:0-18772 GCA_035622675.1 Burkholderiales bacterium
CACAACAATGAGTACGTGCTGGAGACGTTCTACACGATGCAACTGTCGCCCATGAGCCAATTGCAGCCCGACCTGCAAATCGTGTGGAATCCCGCGTTCAACCCGGATGCCGGCCCTGCGGTGGTCTTTCAATTTCAGTTCTTGCTCAAGTGGTGACCCGCGTCGCGCGTTCCCATTTGCGCTGCGCCTCGCTCGGGTTGCATCGACGTAGCGCGCGATAGCGAGCGCGTCATCGTTGATGCAACATAGCGGTTTCCGCGGCAATACTGAACAAGAGGAGGCTGATCATGTGGATTCGTTTGTTCTGGGTGGGTGCGCTGACCGGGGCGCTCGCGGGCTGCGCCGCCGAGCCGCCTGCGAAGGGTCCTGTCAGGAACATTACGCCGGAGCAGGCGCTCGAGAAGGACACGCTGGGTGACCAGGTGCGCTGGGGCGGACCGATCCTGAGTGTCGACCCGCAGCAGGACAAGACCTGCTTCCGGATGCTCAGCTTTTTTCTAGGGGCCAACGGCGAGCCGCACCTGCAGAATCAACCGCAGGGGCATTTCATCGCTTGTGCAAAAGGCTATTACGACCCGGTCATCTATGCACCACGACGCACCATGACGGTTGTGGGGACGGTGGGCCCGCCGCAGACCGTCAAGGTGAATAATGTGGAGCACCAGGTCGCAACGCTCGATGCCGAGGCCGTCAAGCTGTGGCCCGCTCCGCCCACCATGATCATCTATACCGATCCGTGGTATGGCCCATGCTGCGCGCCGTTAGCTCCCTACCCCTATCCGTATGGCGGCGGGTTTTATGTCTACCGGCGCTGGTAGCTCCGGCTACCGGTAATACCCAGGTCAACCCCGCCGGATCGAACGATGGGATGGATCGACATGGCCTGGCCGATGGTCGGGGCAACGAGCCTCACCCTCGGTCTCATCTACCTGCTGATCTGGCTCCGCCAGCGGAGCCAGCACGGATACCTGCTGTTCTTCGTGGCTGCGGCCGCAGTCGCGGCATTCAGCTTGTTCGAGCTGCGCATGATGCGGGCCACCACAGCAGACGAGTACGCGACCACCCTGCGTTGGGCCCACGTGCCGATCTTCATTCTCTTCCTGTCCCTCGTCGGCTTCGTTCGCCTGTACTTCCGCACCGGCCGGCCATGGCCGGGATACGCGGCTTGCGGCCTGCGCGCGGTATCGCTGCTGCTCAACTTCCGCACCGGAGTCAACATCAACTTCGTACAGGTAACAGCGATGCTCACCGTGCCGGTCTGGGGCGGCGAAAGCGTTCAGATACCGGTTGGCGTCGCCAATCCGTACGTCGTCGTCGCCCAGTTGAGCAACCTGCTGCTCATCGCCTTCGTAGCCGACGCTACCGTCGGGCTGTGGCGCCGCGGCGATCCCAACGCACGGCGGCGAGCCGCAGTTGTAGGCGGCGGCATATTGCTTTTCATGCTTGCCGGGTCCGTCCTCGCGGCGCTGCTCAACTATGGTCTGATCCGAATACCGACAGCCGTGTCGGTCGCTTTTCTCGGCGTGATCGTCGCGATGGCTTACGACCTCGGCTGGGATGTGATCGCGGCGGCCGGGCTCAATGCCCGCCTGCGGGAAAGCGAGGACAAGCTGCGCGAGAGCGAGCATCGTCTGCAGCTCGCCGCGAGTGCCGGTGAGCTGGGACTATGGGAATGGAGCGTCGCGGCTGATGAAATCTGGACGACACGCGAGGGTCGCGTCCTGTTCGGCTATGAGGCGGACGAGCGCGTCGACCTCAGCCGCTTTCTGCGCAGCATCCATCCCGACGACAGGGCTGCGGTCGAACGCGATGTGCGTGCCGCACTCAATAAGGGCGGCAGCGACTTCGATCAGGACTTCCGGATCGTCCTGCCGGACGGGCGCCTGCGGTGGGTGAGGTCGCGCGGCCGGATCGACCGCGACGAGAGCGGCGTCGCCATGCTCCTGCGCGGCGCCACGCATGACGTGACGGCGCGCGGCCAGGCAGAGGAGCGCTTCCGGACACTGGTGGAGGCAGCGCCAAGCGCGATGCTCGTCGTCGACACCGAAGGAATCATCACGCTCGCCAATGCGCGTGCTGTGACGATGTTCGGCTATGCGCGCCAGGAGCTGCTCGGGCGACCGGTGGAAATGCTGATCCCGGAGCGCCTGCGCAGCTTGCACGAAGCGCACCGGCAAGCGTATCGGGAAGAATGGCGCCCGCGCGCGATGGGAGCCGGTCGGGAGCTCTTCGCCGTACGCAAGGACGGCACCGAGCTTCCCGTGGAGGTGGGACTGAATCCCATGCAGACCTTCGAGGGCAGGTTCGTGCTGGCTTCGGTGGTGGACGTGAGCGAGCGCAAGCGGAGCGAGCTCGAAACCGCACGCCAGCGCGACCAGATGGCGCACCTGGCCCGGGTGGCGATGCTGGGCGAGCTCTCAGGCTCACTCGCGCACGAGCTGAACCAACCGCTGGCGGCGATCCTGAGCAACGCGCAGGCCGCACAGCGCTTCCTGGGCCGCGACCCGCCCGAACTGGACCGCGTGACGGAAATCCTCGCGGACATCGTGAAGAGCGACAAGCGCGCAGGGGATGTGATCACACGCCTGCGCTCGCTCCTGAAAAAGGAAGAGCCGCAGCATCGCCCGCTCGACGTGAACGAGCTGGTGCAGGAGGTTCTCGTGCTCATGCGCAGCGATCTGCTCAACCGCCAGATCGCCGTGCGCACACAGCTCGCGCAAGAGCTTCCGCCCGTGTCCGGCGACCGGGTGCAGCTGCAGCAGGTACTGCTGAACCTGTTGATCAATGGCTGCGATGCAATGGGCGATACCGTGACGCAGCGCGATATCACCGTGCGCAGTGAATCCGCGCTCGCCCGGGGCGTTAGAATCAGCGTTGCGGACAATGGCACCGGCATTCCGTCCGAGGATCTCGAGCGCATCTTCGAGCCGTTCGTGACGACCAAGCCGCAGGGGCTGGGCCTGGGATTGGCGGTCTGCCGGTCGATTGTCCGGTCGCACAATGGGCAACTGTCGGCCGCCAACAATCCGAGCGGCGGCGCAACGTTCACCATCGAGCTGCCTGCCGCCGACCGATTGACATAGAGAATCTCGAGCTTCGCATGCAAACTCGGACGGTCTACCTCGTCGACGATGACCCCGACGTGCTGTTGGCGACGCAGCGCCTGCTCGTCTCGGCGGGCCTCGACGTTGCCGCGTTCCAATCCGCTCGGGCTTTCCTCGAGCACTACGACACCGCAACCTCTGGGTGCCTGGTGCTCGACCTTGCCATGCCCGAGGTGACCGGCCCGGAGCTGCAGCGCACGCTGGCCGAGCGCGATGCCCCGTTGCCCATCGTCTTCTTGACCGGGCGCGGCGACATTCGCGCCTGCGCCGAGGCGATGAAACAGGGCGCAGTGGACTTTCTTGCCAAGCCGGTAGACGGCGCCGACCTGCTGAGCTCGGTGAATCAAGCCCTGACCAAGGCTGCAGCCCTGCAGACCGAGCGCGCCGCCCGGACCCACGCCGAAAAGGCCCTGGCCGGCCTCACCGTTCGTGAACGCCAGGTCCTGGTTCACGTCGTGGCTGGCCGTTTGAACAAGCAGATTGCCGCGGATCTCGGCACCGGCGAGAAGACCATCAAGTACCACCGAGGGAATCTGATGAAGAAGCTGGGTGTGCGGTCTGTCGCCCAGCTTGTCCGACTGGTACAACGGGCGGGCGTCGGCGCGCCAGGGGCCGAAGTTTAGGCTCTGGCCAAGCCACAGGACCAAAGTCCAGTTTACCCGCGCACCCGCACCTGCAACGATATCTGGTGCGAAATGAACGACCGTGCGTGGCTATCGTAGAAGACGACGCCGAAGTCCGTGTCGCTCTGATGCGTTTGCTCTCGTCGGCCGGCTTTGCGACACAGACGTTCGCCTCGGGGGAGGATTTTGTGCGCTCGATCGACCAGGACGATCCGCCGGCGTGCGTGGTGCTCGACCTCCACATGCCCGGGCTCAACGGCTTCGAAGTGCAGCAGACCATCCTCGTGCGCTGTCCCGGGCTGCGCGTGGTGGTCATCACCGGGCACGACACTCCAGATGCTCGAAGCCGCGCCCTGAGCCTTGGAGCGAGGGCATACCTGGCGAAGCCGGTCGACGGAGACGCGCTGCTCGTGGCGATCAGAGGTGCGCTGCAGCCATAAGGCTCGCCGCAGAGAAAAATTCGCCAGGGGCAAACCTTGAGTATGATGATCCAATCGGTTTCTGCTGCTCATTCATTGAGTCCTAGATGACGTGCTGGAACCTGGAGATGAAACGCTTGAGGCCCTTCCTGTTCTGGGCAGTGGTCGTCTCGGTCACGGCGCCGGCCAGCGCCGACGAGGGCAAAGCCGAGTCGGACTGGCATTTCAAGATCACTCCGTATCTGTGGCTTCCAGACATCAGCGGGACGCTGACCTACACCAACGCCGCGGGCAGCGGCGCCAACATCTCCACCCAGATCGATCCCAGTAGCTATCTCCAATCGCTCGACTTCGCGGGGATGTTCACTGCCGAGGCACGCAAGGGCAACTGGTTTCTGTTCACCGATTACATCTACCTTCACTTGAGCAGCCACGAATCGGCTACACAGTCGATCACCGGCCCTGGCGGCAACGTCCAAGTGCCGGTCAACCTGGGCGGCTCGCAGGACGTGGTCTCGAACGTGTGGACGCTCGCCGGCGGAGCCAACCTCTTGCACGAGCCGGCGATATCTCTCGATCTGTTTGGAGGCGCGCGCCTGTTGAATCTCAGCGCGAATCTGAGCTGGGACTTTGCCGGGTCCATCGGCTCGCTGGCGAAGGCGGGAACGGCATCGCAGACGTTCAACGAGTGGGACGCGATCGTCGGCCTGAAAGGCGAGGTGCGCTTTGGCGAAAGCCACTGGTTCATGCCCTACTACGCCGACGTCGGCGGGGCCACGAGCAACTTCACCTGGCAGGCGCTGCTTGGCGTGGGCTACCGTTTCGGGTGGGGCGACGTGGTGTTCGTCGTGCGCAGCCTGTCGTACAACTTCGACTCGAAGGACAGCCAGCTCGACATGCGGATGACGGGCCCTGCGTTGGGCGCGTCGTTCAAGTTCTGACGAATCGTTTGCCCACGTGTTTTGCGAGGGCAACATGACCAACGTCGTTTGTCGGAGCGTGAGATCGAGATCGCCGTTATCTCTTGTCGTCCTCATGGTCGGGCTTGCGCTCGTGCTCCAATCTGGCCCTGCCCGGGCGCACCTGAATTCCAGCGGCATGGGGCCGGTCTACGACGGGCTGCTGCACTTCGTAACGAGTCCCGAAGACCTCATTCCCACGCTGGCCTTGGCGCTGCTCGCGGGACTGCGCGGCGCCGCGTACGGGCGCCGAGCATTGTTCACGCTCCCCGCGGCGTGGCTGCTCGGCAGCCTCGCGGGCTCAGCCGCTTCAGCGACGAGCGGCGGCGCGGTCCTGTCCTCGCTCTGGTTCCTTCTGCTGGGTGGATTGGTGGCGGCCGACGCCAGACTTTCTCTGCGAGTCACGACGGTACTGGCTGCGCTGGTCGGGCTGGTGCACGGTTATCTCAATGGAACGGGCATGGGTCAATCCGCATCAGCTGTTCTGGCTGTGCTCGGGTTGGTTGCCGCCGTGTTCATTCTGATCGCTCTTGCGGCGGCTTTCGTCGCTCAGCTGCGCGCGCAGTGGGCGCGAATCGCCGTGCGTGTCGTCGGCAGCTGGATCGCTGCCACGGGTCTTCTGCTGCTCGGCTGGGCGCTGCGCGGAGGCTGACGGGCTGTGGTCACAGCCGAGCGCACGCGCCGAGTTTGCGCCTCTGAAAGAAAACACTACAATGGACTCGAATCCGGTTATTTCCCGGCGCAGGTCTGCGCCTGCCGGAGGGTGTTGCAGGGAGGCTCTATGCGTGCTGCTGTTTTAACATTCGTGCTCGTGTTGGCAACCGGTTTCGCGCACGCCGACAAGGTTTACAAGTGGGTCGACGCGCAGGGCAACGTGCTCTACACGGACCAGCCGCGCAATGGCGCGCAGGAGATTAGGATCGCCCGTCCGTCCGTCAGCGCAGCGCAAGCCTCGCAGAGCGTTCGCGAGCAGCTCGCGGCACTCGCAGCAGTGGTCGAACCGGACCGCTCGAAGCCCTCCGCAGTGACGCTGAGCGCTCCGGCCAACGAAGAGACCATCCGGAACAACGACGGAAACGTGACGGTCGCGTTCAGAGTGCAGCCGGAGCCGCGGAATGGCGAGCGGATCAGGCTGACACTCGACGGAAGCGTGGTCGACGCGGAGGTGAGCCCCCCGGGGATCGTGTTGAGCGGACTCGATCAGGGCACGCACACACTGCAGGCAGCGGTCACCGACGGGAGTGGCCGCGTGCTGACTCGTAGCGACCTCGTGACCTTCTATCTCAAGCACGATTCCACTCTTGCTCCGGCGGGCCCCGGTAACTACCCGCAGACGTATCCACCGCAGCCTTACCCTGCGGCCTATCCCCCGCAGCCGTACACGCCCGTCTACCCGCCTTCGGGTGCACCAAAACCGAATAATCCGTCCTCGGCTGCGCCGAAGGCCGGACATTAGTTCAGACCCCTCACCCCAGCCGTCTCCCGCAAGGGGAGAGGGAGTTCTTGGGGTGAAGCTCTCCCGCGTGGTGAGAGGGAGTCGCGGCTGATGCTGCGTATCGTCGCGTCGTTCCTCCTCGCGCTCGCCTGCTGCGCCGCGCTCGCGGCGGAGCAAACCAGCGAGGCGCAGGCTCCCGCGCGTCGCCCCAAGATCGGTCTGGTTCTAGGTGGCGGCGGTGCAAAGGGCATCAGCCACATCGGCGTGATCAAAGTGCTGGAAGAGCTGCATGTGCCGGTGGACTACATCGCTGGCACCAGCATGGGCTCGCTCGTGGGCGGAGCCTACGCCTCGGGCATGTCGTCTGACGAGATGGCGCGATTTGTAACGGGACTGGACTGGGCCAGGGTGTTTAGAGACCTGCCTCCTCGGCAGGATCAGTCGGTGTATCTCAAGCGTCTGAGCCAGGAGAATTTGTGGCCGCTGGTGCTGGGCATCGGCCGCGACGGCGTCTCGTTTCCAAGCGGCGCCATCGCCGGACAGCAGCTTGGGTTCGCGCTGGACAAGCTCGCTGCCGGCGCCGCCGGCGCGCGGACGTTCGACGAGCTGGAGATTCCCTATCGCGCGGTCGCCACCAACGCGTTGACCGGAAAGATGGTGGTCTTCGACCGCGGAGACCTCGCCAGAGTGATGCGCGCCAGCATGTCGGTGCCCGGCGTTTTCGCTCCAGCGCAGATCGGTGACGGGGTGTATTTCGACGGCGGACTGGTGCGAAACCTGCCGGTCGACGTCGTTCGCGCCATGGGCGCCGACGTCGTGATCGCGGTGACCCTCGAGACGCCGCTCGCCACGCGCGACCAGTTGAACAACGCGCTGACCGTGACGGTGCAGATGATCGACATCCTGATGCAGCAGAACGTCCAAGGGCAGCTCGAGACGCTCACTGATGCCGATGTGCAGATCCACCCCGATCTCGATGGCTACGGCTCGGCCAGCTTCGACCAGGCCGCCAAGCTCATCCCCCTCGGCGAGAAAGCGGCCCGCGCGATGGCGGACAAGCTCAAGCGCTACAGCCTGCCGGCGGACGAGTACCTTGCGCTGCGCGCAGAGCAGCACGCACGCCGCCGCCCGTCACCGCCACTCGAGGCCGTTCGCATCGACACCGCGCGGCTCAGGTTCGTGAATCCCCAGGCGGTCGAGGCGGGTTTACGGCTGCCCCAGGGGCAGCCGGTCGACATCGATGAGCTCACGCGCAGGGTCGATGTGCTGTATGGCACCGGCGACTACGAGCGCATCGCGTACGACTTCGAATACCAGGGCGAAGGACGCGTGCTGGAAGTGCAGCCGGTGGAAAAACCGGAGGGACCCAATTACCTCCGGTTCGGCCTGCAGCTTTCCACCGACTTCAAGGGCGACAACGACTTCGCGCTGCTCGCCAACTTCACGATGACCTGGCTCAACAGCCTGGGCGCACAGTGGCGCAATGACATCGGCCTGGGCAGCCCGGCTTTCTTCCGCAGCGAGTTTTACCAGCCGCTCAGCGTGGCCGGCCCCTGGTTCGTCGCCCCCAGCATTTTCGGGGGGCGCGGCGTGGTGAATTTCTTCGACGGCGACAACGTCGCCGATCAGGTGCGCGAGAACAGGCTCATCGGAGCGCTCGATGTCGGCGCAACCCTCGAGCCAAAGGCGCAGATTCGCGCGGGGGTATTCACAGGCAAGTTGAATGCGGACCCCACCGTCACCACCGAGGGGCTGACTCCGACCAACGCCGGATTGGGCGGCTACCAGTTCGGCGCCACCTACGACAGCCGGGACAACGCGGGTTTCCCTCACCAGGGGACTTACCTGCGCGCCAACCTCATGCTGGCGCGCACCGGTCTGGGCAGCGCGCTCAACTATCAGAAAGCGGACCTCAACTGGCTTTCGGCGTGGAGCATCGGGCGCAACACCGTCCAGCTCGCCTTGCGCGGCGGCAGCGGCTACGACGGAGACCTGCCTTTCTACGAGCTCTACTCGCTCGGCGGCTTCCTGAACCTCTCCGGCTACCGGACCAATCAGCTCCAGGGGCAGTCGGTGGCGCTGGGCCGGCTCATGTACTACAACCGCTTCGCCGACCTGGGCCTGGTGGGCAGCGTATACGCCGGCTTCTCGCTCGAGGCAGGGAACGTCTACGGCCCGTTTACGGGCACCACCGCTCCGACCGGTCTGCAATACGCCGGCGCGCTGTTCCTTGGCGCGGACACGGTCATCGGGCCGGCGTATCTCGCCTACGGGCACTCGCAAGAAGGTCCGTCGGCCTTCTATCTCTACATCGGGTATCCGTACCGCTGAGGCCAGCAATCAGGCCCGAACAAAGCGCGCTCTAGTTCCAGAGGAATACGGCGCCGCCATCGACCAGGACCGGATCGCCGATCTCAAATGCCGGGCGGAAGTCCTGCTCGAACACCTGCACAGAGCCGTCATGCATCTGAACTTCGATCTGCCAGCGCTGGTTGCCGCTGATGGACAGGACGACTCCGCAGCTGGGCAGCTCGCACGGTCGGGACGGCGCGGCGGACGCGGGCGCATAGTCCGCCGAGACGTCCAGGGTGCCCGGCTCGGCCGGGGGAATGTCCGGGTCAGATGCCAGTGGTTCCGCAGCCGCGGAAACACACGCAACCAAGCACGCCAGCAAGGCACTTCGACGCCACCGCATGCGTTACCCGCGCCGCTCGCGTGGACGAGGCGGTGTGCGCCCCGTGGAGCTACTTCTTCGCGACGCCTTGCTCGTACTCCTGCTTGTCGATTTCCTGCACATTCGAATTCTGCAGCGTGACCACGCCGCCGCTTTGCGCGTCCTTGAACTCCACTGCAGATCCGTTGCGCTTGACGTCCTCCGTGTAGTACGCCTTCCCGGAGGACGGGTCGCTCACCTTGTAATAGTGCGCGCATCCAGCCAGCAAGACGGCAAACGCCACGACAGCAAAAGCTTTCGGGATCGACATGACTACCCTCCTGTACCAGTGGACAAACAACTCACTGCCTGCGCCGCGATCACTTCGTCTCCCTGATCATCTCGGCGGCCAAAGCCTGGGTGTACCCCACGACGACGATGTCACCCACCTGCACCTCGTTGAACCGTTTGACGCTGTCGTCCACCTTGAGCTTGACGCTGTTCCCGTCAGGACCGCTCAGGACAACGGTGCGCTCGTTGTAGTCGATCGCGTCCACGCGCGCCTGCACCTGGACGACCTCGCTGATGATTCCCCCCGGGGTAGCGCCCTTGGGTGCGAGCTCCATGCTAGCTCCAACGTTCGAGGACGGCGTGCCTCCCGTCGGGCTGATGAACACAGCGACCGACTCCAGATAGCGCAGACGGAACCGGGACCCGGGCACGACTTGATCGAGGTTCTGCGCTTGCGCCGGCACCTTGATCGTCACCGGGTCTCCGCCGTTCTGCCCCTGCACCGTCACGGTGCGAGCCTGCTGATCGACGGCGACCACGGTTACGATGGTTTCTGCGACTTCCGTTACGATGACGCCCGGTTTGTCCTCCGCAAAGCCGGCCGGGGCTGTGACACCAAGCGACAGTGCGGCCAGTGCCATGAGAAAGTGCTTCATCATTCCTCCCTGTTCATGAATTCGGATCTTGTAGATGTCGAGATGGTCCGGGAAGGTGCGCGATGCGCTTCCCGACGAGACGGCGGACGCCCACGATGCGGCAAGCCGCGCACCGCATCAATTGGACCAAGGTCCAATGGCGAAATTCGCTTATAGCACAAACCGCCCGGCACGCGCTAAAATGTGAAAAGGTGGTTGCTGCCGGGCGACACGACGCGCCCACCCGCCGGTCACAAAACGGAATTCCAACTAAATCTCAGGAGGTAATATGCGCAGACTCATTCCCGCCATCGTGGCCGCCCTGTTCGCGGCGACGAGCTTGCCCGTGTCCTACGCCCAGGATGCGAGCCAGCAGGCGCCAAACAAGCAAACGAAGAAGAAAAAGAAAAAAGCTCAAGGCGTGCAGCAAGGCGCTCCCGCGGCACAAGGCCGCGGCGACCCGTCAGGCGCAGCGAGTGGCGGCAGCGTGAAGCAAGGCGCTCCCGCAGCGCAGGGCCGTGGAGATCCGTCGGGTGCAGCGGCGGGCGGCGGCGTCAGCAGCCCTACGCCGCAGGGCGCAGGACGCGCGAACAACCAGTAGTCGGGCAAGGATCCAACAACGCGCGGGGAGATTTCCCCCGCGCGTTTTTTTTGGGCGTCGAACTGCCGCGCGCCTCCCCACGGGCACGCCACTGTCATGCCGGCGAAGAGCCCTCGACGGCCCGCGCCAAGTAGCGGCGGGCGCGCTGCGATCGGACTTTCGGCGGCGGCCTGTCGGACACCTTGCGGGCCGGCGGCTTTCGCCGGGTGCGGCCCCGGTGGATCCCAGCCCGAAGGGCGGAGAGGCAGACCCACCGGTCTCGGAGGAGACTCAAGAAAACGCGCATACTGTCGCTATCTCGCGACGCACAGAGCAGCCTCAGAGTGGCTTCCGACCGCCGCGCTATCTTTTCGTCACCTCGCCTGGCAGCAGGACGAAACGCGCTTTTCGCCGCTGCCCTTCTTGCGCTCGCCGCTTGCACCGCCCAAGAGCCGAAGCAACCCGCGCCCGCATCCACGCACGAGCAATTGGTTCCGGTCGACCTACCACCTCCTGCACCCACGGCAGCGGAACCCAGGCCCGAGACGACTCTAGCCGGTGACTCCGGCACCCTACCGGCCCAGGATTCGTCGGCTGCTGCGACACCGACGCAGGGCAGCGCGGAACAGCCAGCGCCTGAACCGCCACCCGGAGCTTCACCGGCGGCGGCCGCGGGCGCGTCCGCAGGCGCCGCAGCGCCGGCCGTCGATGAAGCAGCCGCTGACAACGGCTGGCCCAGGATGCTCGCCGGCGACGGCCAAAGTTTCACGGTCTACCAACCACAGCTCGATTCATGGGACGGCTTCACGCTGGAGGCGCACGCGGCGGTCGCGGTCGAATCGGGCGGCGAGCAGCCGCCCCTGTTTGGTGTTGCAAATTTCTCGGCGCGCACACTGGTGGACAAGGACGAGCGCCTGGTCGTGTTCGAGGACCTCAAGGTCGCAGATGCGCGGTTCCCGTCCGCTCCGGAGCAGGCGCGGGCCTTGGGACAGGCGCTGGAGGAGGCCCTGCCGCGGGACATCAAGGCAGTGTCGCTCGACCGCCTCGAAGCGCAACTCGCCATACACCGGGCCAGCGTGCAAGCGCGGGCGCTCCCGCTCGCCAACTCGCCACCGCGCATCGTGTTCATGCAGCAGCCTGCGATGCTGGTGTACATCGACGGAGAGCCGAAGTATCTGCCGGTCGAAGGCACCGATCTGCAGCGCGTCGTGAACACGCGTGTGCTGCTGCTCAAGGCGCCGACCGGCATGTTGTATCTCCATGTGCTGGACGGCTACATGGAAACCGCGGCGCTGAACGGGCCCTGGAGCGTTGCGAAGGCGCCGCCACCGGGCGCCGCGAAGGCGGAGGCCGCGGCGCGAGAGACCCGCCAGATCGATCTGCTCGAAGGGCAGGAGGACCCGGACAAGAAGCAAAAACCTTCGCTCACCACCGCTGGTGCGCCGCGCATCATCGTTGCCGTCGCACCGACCGAGCTGATCGTCACCCAGGGCGCGCCGAACTACGCTCCGATCAGCGGAACCTCGCTGCTGTACGTGAAGAACACAACCGCCGATGTGTTCAAGCTGCTCACCGACCAGAAGACCTACGTCCTGCTCGGCGGGCGCTGGTTCAGCGCCAAGTCCTTGGACGGCCCCTGGGAGTTCGTCCCGCCCAAAAGGCTGCCGAAGGACTTCGCCAGGATTCCCGACAGCAGCCCCAAAGAGAACGTGAAGGCTTCAGTGCCAGGCACCAGACAGGCTCAGGAGGCGCTGATCGCGAATCAGATCCCTACCACTGCGCGCGTCGAGCGAACCGGGGCGAGCTTCACCGTGCAGACCGACGGCGACCCCAAGCTCGTAGCTATCAGCGGGACATCGTTGCAATACGTGCTGAACGCATCCGCACCCGTGATCCGGGTCGACGAGAAGAGCTGGTACGCCTGCCAGGACGGTGTGTGGTTCACAGCGCCATCGCTCAACGGGCCGTGGGCGGTCGCTACCAGCGTGCCCGCGGCGATCTACAGCATCCCGCCCTCGTCGCCGGTCTACTACGTCACCTACGTGCGTGTATATCGCGCCACACCAAGTTACGTCTACGTAGGGTATACACCCGGCTATTACGGCGCGGTCGTCGCGCCGGGCGGCGTAGTCGTGTACGGCACCGGCTACTACTACTCTCCGTGGATCGGCCGCTCCTGGTACGGCTATCCGGTAACGTACAGCATGGGCGTGTGCATGGCGTGGACGCCGTGGACCAGCTGGGCCTACGGGTTCGGTTGCGGATGGCCGTACGGCCCGGTGTGGTACCGCCCGCCTGCTCCGTGGTGGGGCCCGTATTACGGCTGGGGATATAACGCTCGCGGCGGCATCACCGCCTGGGGACCGGGCGGCTGGGCCTCGACCACCGGCAACGTCTACGGCCAGCGCGCCGGCTTCTCGACCGTGCAGCGCGGCGCCGCCGGATACAACGCGTTCACCGGAAATCAGTGGGCGACGCGCTATGGCACCGCGTACAACTCAACGACAGGCACCCTAATCAGGGGCCAGAAGGGCGCCGTGAACAACGTCTACACCGGCAACTACGCCTACGGCGGGCGCGGGACGGCCACGAACACGAGGACCGGAGCCACGGTTGCCGGCGGGAAAGTCACTGTGGGCAATGCGTACACCGGCAACTCCGCGACGATCGGAGGTATCACTGCCAGCAAGCCCGGCGAAGCGCCCCGCTCCGTAGTCGGTGTCAAGGGCGACCAGGGCGGCGTGATCGCTGTCGGCGGACCGGGAGACAAGCAGGTTTACGGAACCAAGGACGGCAACGTCTACCGGCGTGGAGACAACGGCAAATGGGAGCAGATCACCCCGCCGCCGACCGCCACGAAGCCCGGCGCGGCACAGGCGCACCCGGCCAGCCAGAGCGCAATGACGACGCCATACTCCGGCTCGGGTGTGCGGCGCGACGCGCAGCCGCAGCCGCCGGCCGCGGCGACCCCGCAGCCGCTGGCCGGAAACGTGCACGACCTGGATCGTCAGCGTCAGGCGCGCGAGACGGGCAATCTGCGCGCGAACAGCTACCAGAGCTCCCGGCCGCCCGGCGGTTTTCGCGGGGGCGGCGCTACGGGCAGACGACGCTGAACTTCCCTGACCCCAACCCCTCTCCCAGGGGGAGAAGGATTTCATTTCTGCTTGCGAGGGGCTAGTAGAACCAGCCCCAGTACAGAGACGAGGGCGGCGTGTACTGGTAGTCCGCCCCCTGCTCTTCAACTCCTGTCGCACCGCCTTCCGGGAGTAGCGAGCCGGTGGTGGGATAACCGTAGTACACCTCGTCGGTGCTGGAGGAGATCGCGCGCGACTGGATCGCGTGATAGATCGGAGTGGTCGGCGGGATGGCGTAGATCTCGGGAGGGATGTTGCGCGTGACCGTCCACGGCCCGGTCGCCTCCGACGCGCGGAACCACACGCCTTCCTGCACTGCATACCAGTTGTTGATGTCGACCTGGATCATCGGAACCGAGGCGTTCGCCACGTAGTTGAGCTGCGTCCCACGAATGGGCTTGAGCAATGGGTCCCCGCCCAGGGAGTAGGTCAGGTTTGTGATTCCCGGCTTTGCCGAGGAGACCTGCCACGCCGGGGGCGTCATTGCCTTCGCGATCGAGCCTTTGACGCTCGCTTTCGGGCTGTCATCCGGAATCTTCGAGAACCCCGGCGGCAGGCTGGCGATGGGGATGTGCGTCCATGGCCCGTCTGTGCCGGGGGCACGGAACCAGTTGCCGCCGACGCGAACGTAGAGCCCGCCGCGCTCGTCCTTGAACAGATGCGCTGAGGTGTTGGTGGCGTACTCAAGAGACGTGCCGGTAATGGGTTCAAAGCGCGGCGCACCGTCCAGCACGATGAGCGCGGCAGGCTCCGTGCTCACGATGATCCGTGGCAGGTTCGCGTTGGACAGGTGCGGCATGTTGCCCTGTGCGTCGGCCTTGCCCGTAAGCAGCTTCGCGTGGCCGGTCTCGACCGCTCTCGCTTCCAGCTCGCGCGCGCCTGGTGGTGGCGGCACCATGGTCCACGGGCCGTCCAGCGACGTTGCGCTCACCCAGCCGTCGTATAGATGCAGGAGAAGCGTGCCAGCCGGTTCCTTCAGCAGCAGAACCCGGGTGTTCAGCACGCCCATCAGGTCCGTGCCTCGGACACGCACATAGTTCGGTTCGCCATCGATGTAGACCAGCACCGCCGGCTTTTCGGAGATGATGATGCGCGGCACGGCTACCTCGGCCGCTGCCCTGCTCTGGCGCGCTTTGGCTTCCGCCTGGCCAGCCTCCAAGCGCTTCAACGAGACCGTCTTCATCTTGTCGGGCAGAGCGAAACGGAGGAATTCCTGCCACGCCTGCGTTTTGTCGGCGGGGGCGGAGAAGCTCGTCTCCCTTATTTCCGTATCTTGGAGAGCAACGACGCCGGCCGCTTCGTTTACCTGCGTGATCGCTTTGAACGTTACAAACCCGTTCACAGGCTGCGCCGCAGGCGGCTGCGCGACCACCAGCACGCGCCCCGCGATTATCCCTTCGGCCCAAGAGTCCGCCACCGGCTCGTGGACCTCGAACGCCACCCCCTCCGAAGACAGCTTCAACGGCCACTGCGTCGCGCCCGCTGCGGCCGCGGCAGTCGCCGCCGCAGGCGCGGCACCGCCCGCGGGCGGCGTAGTCGAGGATTGCGCCGCCGCAGTCGATGGCGCAGAGGCTGGCGCGGGCCTCGGTCTGGTCGGTTGCGGCGGGAACAGGTCACGCATCTGGCCAGCGACCGGCGGTGGCGGCGGCTTGTCGACCGGCTTCGGATTCTTGGAGCCGCACGCCGCGAGCAGCGGCACGAACAAGGCAAACAGAATGGCGCGGCCAATCATCATCAGGACCGGGAACGATGTAGGCGCGCAGTCTACGTGCACCCGTTGCAACCCTCAAGCGCATGCTGGAAAAGAAACGGCCCGCTCGTTGGTTCGAGCGGGCCGCAGCCGAGTGAAGCGCGTTACGGGATCTGCCTGCTGACCGCGTTCTCCTGTCGGTTGAGCACACGCTGCTCCTGCTTGGTGATGTGGCCGCCGTTCTGGCTGGCCATGGCGCGCTCTTCGTGCCGGATCTGACGGTCCTCCTTGTGCAGCTTGTGCGCCTGCGCCGGCGTGAGCTTGCCTTCCTTCACGTCCCGGTTGATGCGCTTGTTCTGATGCGCCAGCCGATCGTTGACTTCGGTTCGACGCGGATGATGTTTCTCCCAATTCGTTTCCGCGAGGGCGCTGGCAGAAACACCCACGACGAGCGCGCTCAGCGCAGCGAGCGCGACAGCCTTACAACGTCCTTTCGTGAACATGCTCAAGCTCCTTTGGCTAGAACCCAATGACGGCCGCATCGTTGCGCGACTCGCTTGATTAACGACGGCCGGCTTCGGCAGTGCACGTCAAAGTATGTGAATTCTCTCGTCAAGGGGTGACGACCCGGATTGGTGCAACAGGCTTCGCACTGGTTGTTCTGTAGGCTTGGGCGGCAAGGCGTCCAATCTGGTAGTCTTCCGCGCGTTCCGCTTTTTCTGCAACGCCGCCGCAACGCTCGATAGAAGATCGTGAGTCCATTGGCGATAGCGCTGATCGTATTCTTCCTCGTTCTGCTTGGCGGCGTGGTAGGGCTCGTCCTGCGCGGCCTGCTTCCCGAGCAGCATCTGAACGAAGATTCGATGGGCGCAGTGAAGCTCGGCACCGGCCTGATCGCGACGCTCTCCGCTCTCGTCCTCGGGCTGCTGATCGCCTCGTCCAAGGGCTACTATGACAAGGTGAGCGACGAGGTCACGCAAACGGCCGTCAAAGCTGTCTTGCTCGACCGCACGCTGGCGCGCTACGGGCCGGACACGATGGAGATCCGCGCGACGCTACGCAACATCTTCGCGACCGCAGTCGAGCTCATGGACGGAGGCGTGGACTCGATGGCGAAGGGCCTGGATGCGCCGCAGAGGCAGAAGAGATTCGAGGCGTTTCAGGAAAGACTGGCGCGGCTCGTGCCGCAGAACGATGCGCAGCGCGCGCTGCAAACCCAGGCCATGGGGCTGATCGACGATCTGGCCCAGACGCGCTGGCTGTTCATCGAACAGCAGGAGGGCTCGATCTCGAAGCCGTTGCTGTTCGTTCTGGTGCTGTGGCTCGCGGTGATCTTCCTCGGTTTCGGGTTGGTCAGCGCCAGGAACGCGACCGTCATCATCGTCTTTGTTCTATGCGCACTGTCCGTCGCGGGATCGATCTTTCTGATCGAGGAGATGGACCGCCCCTTCGCCGGGTTGATGAGAATCTCCAGCGCCCCCGTGCACAACGCGCTCTCCCACCTCGGCGAATAGGCGCAAGCTCGAGGTTCAGCGGATTGCTCTAATGGCCCAACGTGATTACACCTTGCTCTTCCGGCGTTACGTGCTGGTGTCTGTGATCATCGCGCTCGCGCTCACGGCCGCCGCCATGTGGCTCGCCTTCTCGCTGTTCAATCCGACGCCGCCGCGGACCGTCAGCATGGCGGTGAATCAGGGCGGGACCTCCGAGCCGGTGGCGAAACGCTATCGCGAAATTCTCGCACGCGACAGAATCGAGCTGCGGCTGGTGCCCTCACGTGGCGCTGTCGAGAGCATCGCCCGAATGGGCGAACCGAAGTCAGGTATCGATGTCGCCATCATTCCCAGCGGCATCACGAACCAGCGCCAGTCGCCCGAGCTCGTCTCGCTCGGCACTATAGGCTATCAGGCGCTCTGGCTCTTTTACCGTAGCGGCGACGTGGCCAGGAAGGATCGCGCGCGCGAAACCTTCGCAGGAAAGCGCGTGTCGATCGGTCCCGAGGGGAGCGCGGACCACGCGCTGTCTCTCGAGTTTTTTGCCCGCGTCGGCGTGGTCAACCAGCGGGAAACAAACCTGCTTGCGCTCGGGCCGCAGGACGCCGTCGAAAAACTGCTGCACGGAGACATCGACGCCGCAGTGTTGCTGGATTCATTCGAGTCGCCGTCGGTGCGCCAGTTGCTCTCTGCGGAAGGCATTGTTCTGGCCAACATCGTGCGGGCGGACGCCTTCGTCGCCCTGTACCCGTACCTGAGCAAGGTGGTGCTCCCAGCCGGGGTCGGGGACATGGTTAACAACCGGCCGCCTACGGACGTCAATCTGGTCGCGCCCAAGGCCAGCCTCATCGTGCGTAGAGATCTGCATCCGGCAATTCAGTACCTCTTGCTCCAGGCGGCGACTGAGATCCACTCTGGACCAGGGGTATTCCGCCGCGCAGGCCAGTTCCCCGCCCCGGAGTCGCTCGATCTTCCGCTGAGCGATGAGGCTGCGCAGTTCTACAAGACCGGGCGGCCATTTCTGCAGCGCCACCTGCCGTTCTGGCTGGCGGTGCTCGCGCAGCAGCTGCTCGTGGTGCTCATCCCGGTGCTCGCGGTGCTGTATCCGATGCTGAAGTTCATCCCGGCAGCGTATGGCTGGGCCATGCGGCGCCGTGTCTACCGGCTGTATCGTGAGCTGAAGCTCATCGAGGATCAAGCCGGCTCCCCGAGCACCCGGACGAGCTCCACCAGCGATCTGATCGCACGGCTGGAACGGCTCGACGAACGAACCAGTCATTTCCGCGTGCCCGTCGCTTTCAGGCCGCTGCTGTATGCCCTGAGGCTGCACATCGCGCTCGTACGTCAGCGCCTCGAGAGAGGCTGAGCCACAAAGCGATTTAGTATCGCCTTGTTCTCGCTGGACGCGTGTGCCGACATCAAACCATCGCCGACCTTGCCTCGTGACGCGTCGGATCGCCCCGGCAGCGATTGCGCTCATGTTCGCTGCCGCCGCGGGCTGCTCATCCAAACAGGAGCTGACGCCGCAGCAGCGGATGCAGGCCGAGCTCGCCGAATACGAAATGGAGGTCCGCAGAATCATCCCCGATCCGGCGCGGGCCGACCAGCTTGTCGCCCTGACCAACCAGTTTCAGGAACTGGCGCAGACGAGCATCGGGAGCATCAATGAATACCGCGCCAAACTGTCAGCCCTGAACTCGAGCTACGAAGCGACGCGGGCCGACTATGAAGCTCTCTTCAACGAGCAGGACGCAAC
>DASPUW010000125.1:0-2923 GCA_035622675.1 Burkholderiales bacterium
CGGCGGCACCCGGCATTCGCCTGCTCAGCTTCGAGCGCGCCGAGGCCTACACGCGGCTGTTCCCTTACCTCAACAAGCTGATTCTGCCGCGCGGCGTGTTCGATCTCGCGACAAACGTGCCGGCCAAAGACGTCATCCTGATCGCGCCTACGGCCAACCTGATCGCTCGCGATTCGCTGCACCCCGCGCTCGCCTATCTGCTGATGCGCGCCGCCACCGAGATCCATCGCGGCGCTGGCGCGCTCGACCGCGAAGGCGAGTTTCCCTCGCCGCGCGACACGGGTTTCCCCTTGAGCACGGAAGCGCAGCGCTTCTACAAGTCCGGCCCGCCGCTGCTGCAGCGGTACCTGCCCTTCTGGGCCGCCAACCTGGTCGACAGGCTGTGGGTGGTGCTGCTGCCGATCCTGGCGATCTCGGTACCGCTGGTGAAGCTGGTGCCGCCGCTGTACCGCTGGCGCGTCCGCTCGCGCATCTATCGCTGGTACGCACGCTTGAAGGAGATCGAGCTGCAGCTTGACGACAAGCCCGATACCGTCAAGCTCGAAGAGATGCTCGAGCGGCTGGAGAAGATCGAGGGCGCGGTGAACGGAATTCCTACTCCGCTCGCCTATTCCGACAACCTGTACAGCTTCCGGTCGCACATCGACCTCGTGCGTCAGCGGGTGGTGCAGCGGCTCGCGCGATCGGTGGGCGCGACCTGAATGCGCTGCTCGGCCTGAAGCTACCCCTCTTCGCCCGAGCGAACTTCTCCTACCTTCACACGTCCTTCGCTCCCTCCCTCGCTTGCGGGGCAGGGCTGGGGTGGGGGCTGCGTTCCCCGGAAAAACGCGATCACGTCATCCAGCGATCGCGTGCGCGTCATCGGCGGCAGGCTCTGCCAGATGCGCCGCCCATACGGCTTGCTGACCATCCGCGTGTCGCAAATCATCAGCACGCCGCGATCCGTCTCGTCGCGAATCAACCGCCCTGCACCCTGCTTGAGCGTGATTACCGCCTGCGGCACCTGATACTCCATGAACGCGTTGCGACCCTCGGCGTTCAACTTGTCGACGCGCGCCGCAAGCACGGGATCGTCGGGCGGCTGGAACGGCAGGCGGTCGATCATCACGAGCGACAGCGCCTCTCCGCGCACATCCACGCCCTCCCAGAAGGAATGGCTCGCGACCAGCACCGCGTTGCCCAGATGACGGAAGCGCACCAGCAGCTCGCTGCGCGGCCCCTCGCCCTGGAGGAGCAACGGGAAGTCGTACCCGTGTTTCTCGAAGCCCTCCAGCAGGAGCTGATGGGCCTCGCGCATCGCACGCAGGCTCGTGAACAGCAGGAAAGCGCGCCCTTCGCTCGCGCCGATCACCGGAAGCACCGCCTGCACCACAGCTCGTGTATAGCCCTCGCTATTCGGGTGCGGCATCGGCTCCGGCACGTACATCAGTGCCTGCGTCTCGAAGTCGAACGGGCTGTCCCAGGCCGCCGTGCGCGCAGCATCGAGACCCATCTCCGACTGGTAATGCGAGAAGTTTCCGCGCACTGCCAGCGTGGCCGACGTGAAGACCCAGCTGCGCGCGCTGCCGGTCAGCTGCTTGCGAACGATGTCCGCGATGGACAGCGGAGTCGCATTCAACTGCAGAGACCCGGCGAATGCCTCGATCCAGCGCACGGTTGCGCTCGCCGGCGCTTCGCGCCACTGCCCGATGCGTGCCGCAAGCTCCTGCGCACGGCGGTAGCAGTTACCGAGACCTTCGCTGCGGTCGGCCTGGAATTCGAGCACCGAGCCGAGCGCGCCCAGCTTCTCGGAGACTTTGTCCAGCGCCGGCCCAAACGATTCACGGCTCTCCAGGGCTCGGGCGGGTTGGCGCCCTGTTTCCTCCCCTGCGGCCAGGCGTAGATCGCGCGCGGCCCGATCGAGCGCCACCGCCGCCTCCGGGAGCGGCGCGAAATCCTTCGCCGCTGCCGCCGCCTCGAGGCGCGTGTCGCGTGCTAGCTCGATGAGCTGCGCAGTCGAGACACTCTGACCGAAGAACAGGCTGGCCGTACCGGGCAGTTGGTGCGCCTCGTCGAAGATCACCGTGTTGCACGCGGGCAGGAGCTCGGCGACGCCCTCGTCGCGCAGCATCAGGTCGGCGAAAAACAGATGATGGTTGACGACCACAACGTCGGCCGCCAGCGCCTGCTTGCGCGCCTCCATCACGAAGCAGTCCCGGTAGCGCGGGCACTCGCTGCCCAGGCAGTTGTCGCGGGTGGATGTAACGAGCGGCCAGATGGCGGCATCCTCCGGCACGTCGCTTAGCCCGCTCCTGTCGCCCGATTTCGATGTGCGCGCATAGCGCTGCACCGCGCGCAGGTTAGCTGCATCGGCGCGGCTGACGAAGCGGCCGTCTGTGGCCTGCCGCTCCAGGTGGTAGTGACATACGTAATTGGCGCGGCCCTTGAGCAGTGCCACCGTCACTGGCACGCGTAGAGCGCCCCGCACCGTCGGGATATCGCGGCCGAAGAGCTGATCCTGCAGCGTCTTGGTGCCGGTGGAGATGATCACCTTCCCGCCCGAGAGCAAGGCGGGCACGAGATACGCGAAAGTCTTGCCGGTACCGGTGCCCGCTTCTGCAACCAGGAGACTGCGCGATTCGATGGCCGCAGCCACGGCCTGCGCCATCTCGACCTGCTGCGGGCGCAGCTTGTAACCCGGGATCGCGTGGGCCAGCGGGCCCGTCTCGGAGAACAGGGCCTCGAGGTGGTCCATGGACCGGATTCTACCGGTCCAGCGGGCTCACGACGCCGCGCCCCCCGCGGTTGAGCACGTGCGTGTAGATCATCGTCGTGCTCACGTCCTTGTGCCCGAGCAGCTCCTGAACGGTGCGGATGTCGTAGCCCGACTGCAGCAGATGCGTAGCGAAGGAATGGCGCAGGGTGTGCGGGGTGGCGGGCTTGT
>DASPUW010000126.1:0-7676 GCA_035622675.1 Burkholderiales bacterium
CTTCTGCTGGACGAAGTAGCGCAGCAGCAGGTAGACGATGCTCGACAGGATGGTGAAGTTGAGCACGAAGAACACCGCCACCGTGCGCATCGGCACGCCCGACTGATCGCCGTTCGCGAGGAAGTAGTCGAACACGCCCGATACCACGGTGAGCACGACGTACGCGACGAACCAGGGGATCGACTCGCGAGAGCCCATCACCACCATTGCACCGATCGGCGCGAGCAGGCCGAGCAGAACGATGCCGCTCGAGCTGACGAAGCTACCGATGCTCCATTGGATGACGAACGGAGCGAACAGGAACAGGGACAGCTGCGCGAACCGGAAGAAATCGAAGTTCTTGGTCTTGAGATAGACGGCGAGGATGATGGCCGACAGCGCCTGGTACAGCAGCGGGATCGTGGTGGGCAGCTTGAGCCCCATGATCCAGTAGATGGCGAGCCAGACGATGGCCGCCATGTTCATCAACCCGCTCGCGAGCAGCAGCAGGGTCTTGCGCAGCCGCAGCTCCTCGCTGTCGGTGTCGCTGACCGCTGCTTTCGCCAGCCGCTCGAGCAGCGTCAGGCGGTGCGGCGCGGGTGAAGGCGTCAAAGCGGGAGCCGCCGGCGCGGACGCGTCCGAAACGCTGCTAGGCATGGCTGGCGCGCCGGGAACGGCCGCAGCCGTGTTCTCCAGCGCCTGCGCTTGGGGCATCGGGCGTCGGGGTCTTGTGAGCGGAATACCGGGAGGCGTAAAGCATGAGCTGTGCCTAAGACCTTATATTCCTTGGGGTGCAGGTTCCCCAGCCGCTTCGCGCATGGCGCGCAACAGGACTTCGGGCTCCTGCGCCCCCGACACGGCCAGGCGCCGGTTGAAGATGAAGAACGGGACGCCGCTCACGCCCAGCGCGTGCGCGTGAGACTCGTCCGAGAGCACCGCCTGCCGTTGGGCGGCATCGTCGAGACAGGCTGATGCAGCTTCAGCGTCGAAGCCGGCCTGGCGCGCCAGAGCGACAAGGTTGTCCGGCCTCGTCAGATCCACGCCCTCCAGGAAATAGGCGCGGAACAGCGTCTCGACCATTTCGTCCTGCTTGGCGTGCTGTCCCGCCAGGGCGATAAGCTGATGAGCGGGCACGGTGTTCGGCTGGCGGGCGATGCGATCGAAGGCGAATTCGATGCCTACGCTGCGCCCAACTTCACCGACCCGGGCGTAGATGTCCTTAGCGCGCGCACCAAACTTGCGCGCGACATATTCGCTGCGCGCAACGCCATCCGGCGGCAACTGCGGGTTGAGCTCGAACGGGAGCCACTGTACCTCCGCCGCGGGCCCCCCGCCGCCGTCGAACAGCTCGAGTGCGCGCTCGAGGCGGCGCTTTCCGATGTAGCACCAGGGGCAGACCACATCCGAGATTACGTCGATTCTCAATGTCATAGCAAGCTTGAAGGATTCGCCGACCGGGCAGGGTAGCGCACCACGGGCAGGACGTAAATGTTACCGTTACAGGCTACGCTAGAATAGGTGTTTTGCAACGGAGATCAAGACCATGTCGATGGCAGACCGCGACGGCCAGATCTGGTACGACGGCAAGCTCGTGCCGTGGCGCGAGGCCAACACCCACGTGCTCACGCACTCGCTGCACTACGGCCTCGCGGTATTCGAAGGCTTGCGCGCCTACAAGACCGGCAAAGGCACCGCCATCTTCCGCCTGCAGGAGCACACCGAGCGCCTGCTCAACTCCGCGCACATCTTCATGATGAAGATGCCGTACGACCGCGCGACCCTGATGGAAGCGCAGAAGGAGGTGGTGCGCGCCAACCGGCTGGAGGAGTGCTACGTGCGGCCCATCGCATTCTACGGTTCCGAGAAGATGGGGGTGTCGCCCAAGGGCGCGAAGGTGCACGTGGCCATCGCGGCCTGGCCGTGGGGCGCTTACCTGGGCGCCGACGGCATCGAGAAAGGCATCCGCGTCAAGACTGCGTCATATGCGCGCCATCACATCAACGTCACCATGTGTCGCGCAAAATTTTCCGGCACCTATGCCAACTCCATCCTCGCCAACCAGGAGGCGGTCGAGCACGGCTACGACGAGGCACTGCTGCTGGATGTCGACGGTTACGTGGCGGAAGGCTCGGGCGAGAATTTGTTTATCGTCAAGAACGGTAGGCTGTACGAGCCGGAGCTCACTTCGGCTTTGATCGGCATCACGCGCGACGCGGTGATCACGCTGGCCCGCGACATGGGCCTCGAGGTCGAGGCGCGGCGCATCACGCGCGACGACGTCTATATCGCCGACGAAGCCTTCTTCACTGGAACCGCCGCCGAAGTAACACCGATCCGCGAGCTCGACAGCCGCGTCATCGGGTCGGGCCGGCGCGGGCCCATCACGCAGAAGCTGCAGTCGATGTTCTTCGACGTGGTGAACGGGCGCGCGGAAAAGTACCGCCATTGGTTAAGCTATGTCTGATGCACGCAGCATGGAACAGACGAAGCGCGCAAACACACAAAGACGGGTCGAGGTCGTAGCCACGGACCTCCCCCTGCACTGCCCCACCCCGTCTCAGGCCTTGTGGAACACGCATCCACGCGTGTTCCTGCCGATTGAACCGAGCGGCCAGGCGCTGTGTCCTTATTGCGGCACGCTGTACGTCCTCAAGGGTGACGCACGCCCCCGCAACCACTGAGACTGTCCCCGCTGCGGACAGTCCGGTAGGGCCCCTTGTACAAAATCCTCGTTATCGGCCCGTCATGGATCGGTGACACGGTGCTCGCGCAACCGCTGCTGCGGCGGCTGCACGAACGGCATGCCGAGCTCGAGGTGAACGTCCTGGCGCCGCCCTGGACGCTGCCGCTGCTGCAGCGCATGCCGGAGGTGGCGGAAGCGATCGCGAGCCCGTTCGGACATGGCCAGCTCGCTCTCGCGGAACGCTGGCGCCTTGCGCGCCAGCTCGGTTCGCGCGGCTACGATCAGAGCATCGTGCTGCCCAACTCGTTCAAATCCGCGCTGATCCCGAAGCTGGCTGGCATCCGTCTGCGGACGGGCTACGTAGGTGAGCTCCGCTATCCGCTGCTGAACGATGCGCGCCGGCTCGACGAGAAGGCGCTGCCGCTGATGGTCGAGCGCTATGCGGCGCTGGCCGATCCTAGCCGCACCCGGCTGACGCGCCCGCTTCCGATGCCACGCCTGAGCACGCGTTTGCCAGAGCGAGCGGCGCTGCGCAGCCGTCTCACGCTCACACGCGATGCGCCGGTCGCCGCGCTGTGCCCGGGCGCGGAGTACGGACCGGCCAAGCGCTGGCCCCCGGCGTATTTCGCAGACCTCGCTCGCAGGCTCGCATCCGAGGGATGGCAAGTCTGGCTGATCGGTTCGGCCAAGGACGCCGCTATCGGCGCAGACATCGCAAGCCGCAGCGCGGGCGACTGCATCGACCTGTGCGGACGCACAAACCTCGACGAGGCCGTCGATCTGCTGTCCTGTGCGCGCCTGGTGGTCTCGAACGACTCGGGCCTTATGCACGTAGCGGCAGCGCTCGACGTCCCGCTGATCGCACTATACGGCTCAAGCAGCCCGGCGTTCACGCCACCGCTCTCGCCGAGCGCCCGCATCCTGAAACTGGATCTCCCCTGCAGTCCATGCTTCCAGAGGGAGTGCCCGCTGCATCACTTCAACTGCATGAACCAGCTCAAGCCCGACCGCGTGTACCGCGCGATCGCGGAGCTGCAGGCCGGCGTCGCAACGCGCACATGAAGCACTACCGGCCGCCCAGCTGGCTGCCAGGCGGCCACGCCCAAACGATCTACGCAGCCATGCTGGTCCCGCGGCCGCGCGTGGATTACCGCCGCACACAGTGGAACACGCCCGACGGGGACTTCATCGAGCTCGACTGGGTGGACGGTCCGGCGGACGCGCCGCTGGTCGTGCTGTTCCACGGCCTCGAGGGCAGCTCGCGCAGCCACTACGCGCTCAGCTTGATGCACCACGTCCGCCTGCGCGGCTGGCGCGGCGTGGTGCCGCATTTTCGCGGCTGCGGCGGCCAGCCCAACCGCTTGCCGCGCGCCTACCACTCGGGTGACTTTGGGGAGGTGCACTGGATTCTGGAGCGCATGGCGGCACAGGCCGGCGCCGCACCCTGCTTCGCGGCCGGCGTCTCGCTCGGCGGCAATGCGCTGCTGAAATGGCTCGCGGTACAAGGCGCTCTTGCGCAGACGTGGCTGCAGGCCGCGGCCGCCGTCTCCGCTCCAGTCGATCTCCAGGTTGCGGGGCACGGGCTCGGGCGCGGCTTCAACCGCTTCTACACCTGGCATTTCCTGCAATCGCTCAGGCCCAAGAGCCTGGAAAAGCTGCGGCGCTACCCGGGTCTGTACGATGCGCGCAAGGTCGCACAGGCACGCAATCTGTACGACTTCGACGAGCTGGTTACCGCGCCGCTGCACGGCTTCGCCAGCGCCGATGACTACTGGACCCGCGCCAGCAGTAAAGCCGAGCTGCGCCGCATCGAATTGCCGACCCTGATGGTGCACGCCCGCGATGACCCGTTCCTGCCCGGCTCTCATCTGCCTCGCCAGGACGAAGTCTCTACCCACGTCACGCTCGAATACACCGATGCCGGAGGGCATGCCGCCTTCGTCACGGGCGCGTTCCCTGGGCGCCTGGACTGGCTGCCCCTGCGGCTGCTGGAGTTTTTCGAATCGTGTCCGACGAACGTGGACGCTGATTCGGAACGGCCGGCGCGCGCAAACATGGGATAATCCTGTGCCCCTTTCCGCGATGATTTCATGTCCAGTGTTGCGCCCGAGATCTTCAAGGCCTACGACATCCGCGGTGTCGTGGGCAAGACACTCACCCCTGAGGCCTGCGAGCTGATCGGCCGCGCCTTCGGGGCCGAGGCACGCGCGCTGAACTGCTCACGGCTGGCGCTCGGGCGCGATGGGCGCTTGTCCGGGCCCGAGCTCGCCGGGGCAGTGGCGCGCGGCCTGCAGCTGAGCGGCGTCGACGTCGTCGACATCGGCCAGGTGGCGACGCCCATGCTGTACTTCGCCACCTTTCACCTCGGCACAGGCTCCGGGATCATGCTCACCGGCAGCCACAATCCGCCCGACTACAACGGGCTCAAGATGATGCTGGGCGGCGAGACGTTGGCCGGCGAAGCGATCCAGCAGCTCAAGCGGCGCATTGAAGACGAAGATTTTGTTTCAGGCCTCGGCGGCTACAGCCGTGTCGACGTGAGGCAGGCCTACTTCGATCGCATCGTTTCCGATGTCAGGCTCAAACGCCCGCTTCGGATCGCCGTCGACTGCGGCAACGGCGTGGCGGGCGCCTACGCCCCCGAGCTCTACCGCCGGCTCGGATGCCGCGTACGGGAGCTGTTCTGCGACGTGGACGGGAGCTTCCCCAATCACCACCCCGATCCATCGCAGCCGAAGAACCTCGCCGACCTGATCGCGACACTCACGAGCGCCGATGACGAGCTAGGGCTCGCCTTCGACGGCGACGGCGATCGCCTCGGTGTCGTCACCAAGACCGGCAAGATCATCTACCCGGATCGCCAGCTCATGCTGTTTGCGGCCGACGTCCTGAGTCGCAATCCGGGGGCGCGCGTCATCTTCGACGTCAAGTCGACGCGCAACTTGTTTCCGTGGATACGCGAACACGGCGGCGAGCCGCTGCTGTGGAAGACAGGCCACTCGCTGATCAAGGCCAAGATGAAGTCGAGCGGGGCTCTGCTCGCGGGCGAGATGAGCGGCCACATCTTCTTCCGGGAGCGTTGGTACGGGTTCGACGATGGCATGTACGCCGGTGCGCGCTTGCTCGAATGTCTCAGCGCAGTGCCGGATATCGCCGCCGAGCTCTCCAAGCTGCCGGACTCGGTCAACACGCCTGAGCTGCAGATCAAGCTGCAGGAAGGCGAGAACTACGCTTTGATCGACAAGCTGCAGAGGACCGCGCGCTTCGACCAGGCGCGCGAGGTGATTACGATCGACGGGCTGCGCGTCGAATACGCCGACGGCTTCGGCCTGGCGCGCGCCTCCAACACCACACCGGTCGTCGTGCTGCGCTTCGAAGCCGACAACGCGCGCGCGTTAGAGCGCATCCAGAACGACTTCCGTCGCGTGCTGAGCGCGGAGCTTCCCGGCGCCGCGCTGCCGTTCTAGCGCCCGGAAGAATGGGGCCGACGCTCTGGCCGTGACCGACGCGCCCACCCAGGACCTGTTTCTCGGGCGCCAGCCGATCCTGGATCGGAAGCACCGGCTGGCGGCCTACGAGCTGCTGTTCCGCTCCAGCCATTTCGACGGCCAGAAGATCGACGATCTGTCGCAAAGCGCGACGGTAATCAATCAAGCCTTCACCGAGCTCGGCGTGGAGAAGGTGCTCGGACAGCATCCCGGCTTCATCAACTTGAACGCCCCCCTGCTCATGAGCCACGTGATCGAGCAGCTGCCGCCGGCCAAGGTGGTGCTCGAAATCCTCGAGACGGTCGAGGTGAGCGACGCGCTGGTGCGCCGATGCGCGGACTTGAAGGAGATGGGTTTCACGCTGGCGCTCGACGACTTCGTGGGCCACGAGCGCGAGTTCACGGCGCTGCTGGAGCTGGTAGACATCGTGAAGGTCGACATCCAGCTCCTGAGCTCCGATGCGCTCGGTGCGGTCACCAAGCGGCTGCAGCCATTCGGCCGCAAGCTCTTGGCCGAAAAAGTCGACAGCCGTGAGCAGGCGCGGCGCTGCCTCGATCTCGGCTACGAGCTGTTCCAGGGCAACTACTTCGCGCGACCTTCGGTTATCACCGGACGGCGCCTGTCCCGCTCGCAGACTGCGTTGATGCGGCTCCTCGGCCTGCTGCTCGGCGACGAAGACGACATCGATGCCGTTCTGGCGGAGCATCCCGAGCTCACCGAGAATCTGTCGCGGCTCGCACGTCTGGTGCGGGGCGGCGATCCGATCGAGTCACCCCAGGTGCGGCGGCCGCGGCGCTGGCTCCCGCTGCTGGTGTACATGGTCAGCAGCGCGCCCGGAGCGGGAGTGCCGAGTCCTCTCCTGATTCTCGCGGCAACGCGTGGAAAGCTCATGGAGCTGCTCGCGCGTGCCCTGCGTGAGCACGATCGCGAGGCGCAAGAGCGCGCCTTCCTCACGGGCACCCTGTCGCTCGTCAACGCGCTTCTCGCCGCGCCCCTTGCAAAGATTCTGGGAAGCCTGCCGGTGGCAGACGACGTCCGCACAGCGCTGCTCGCGCGCGAGGGCGAGCTGGGCGCTCTGCTTGCCCTGGTCGAAGCGCTCGAGGTCTCTGATCTCGCCACCATCGAGCGCGCATTAGACCGTGTGCCGAGCCTTGATCATCGTCACGTAATCGGCCTCCAGGTCGAGGCGATGCGCTGGGCGGATCTGATCGGCGAGCCGGTGTGAAGGTGACGCAAGCTGTCGGGTCGATGAATTCAATGAACGATCAGCTCTGCTTTCGCGTGGCATCGAAGGCCGATCTGCCCGACGTCCTGCGTATTTATTCCCAACCCGATGTGGACGATGGAGAGATGCTTTCGATAGCCGATGCCGAGCGTATCTTCGAGCGGATGTCGCAGTACCCAAATTACAAGCTCTATGTAGCCGTTGCGGAGGGACGAGTGGTGGGTACGTTTGCTCTGCTCATCATGGACAATCTCGGGCACTTGGGCGCACCCTCGGCGATCATCGAGGACGTGGCGATCGA
>DASPUW010000127.1:0-10883 GCA_035622675.1 Burkholderiales bacterium
AGCGCGACGAGTATGGTAGAATTTCGCGCCTTCGCGTCAGTGCGAAGACGGGCGCTGGAGTCGAGTTCGTGCGCCTGGCCATCGACGAGTTCCGGTCCGGCTCGATCTTGCCCGATTCGTCCAGCCGCGCCGTCGCATGAAACATGCGATGCGCCGCCCGCGCCCCGCACTGCGGGCCTTGTTCCCGACCAGTTAACTGAATAACAAACTATGGCACTGAACGACCCAAACTGGGGCCGGCGTGGCGATGGCCCCCCCGATCTCGACGAGATCTGGAGCCGCTTCCGCCAGAGGCTGGCCGGCCTGTTCGGCGGCCGTGGCGGCGGACGCAGGCCCGGCGAGCCCGGGGGGCGGCGCTTCCCGGGCGGGGCTTGGCTCCTCGTCGCGCTGGTGATCATCGTCTGGCTGGCGAGCGGCTTCTACATCGTCGATGCCAGCCAGCGCGGCGTGGTGCTGCGCTTCGGCAAGTACCATCAGACCACGGACCCCGGCCCTCAGTGGCACCTGCCCTATCCGATCGAATCGGTCGACGTCGTCAACGTGTCCGAGGTGCGCACGCTGGAGGTCGGCTACCGCAACAACGTCAAGAACAAGGTGCTCAAGGAATCGCTCATGCTCACCGACGATGAGAACATCGTCGACCTCCAGTTTGCGTTGCAGTACGTGCTCAAGGATCCCAAGGATTTTCTGTTCAACAACGTCTACAAGGATCCCAACGCGGGGGAGGCTGTAAGGCAGGTGGCGGAATCGGCCATGCGCGAGATTGTGGGCAAGAGCAAAATGGATTTTGTGCTGTACGAAGGGCGCGAGTCGATCCGGGCCCAGGCCCAGAAGTTGATGCAGGAGATGCTGGACCGTTATCAGACCGGGATCGCCGTCAGCCAGGTCACCATGCAGCAGGCGCAGCCGCCCGAGCAGGTGCAGGCCGCCTTCGACGATGCGGTGAAGGCGACACAAGACCGCGAGCGGCAGATCAACGAGGGCCAGGCCTACGCCAACGACGTGGTGCCCAAGGCGCGCGGCACCGCGTCGCGCTTGATCCAGGAGGCCGAGGGCTACCGGCAGCGCGTCATAGCCAACGCGGATGGTGAAGCGGCGCGCTTCCGCCAGATCCTGGCAGAGTACAGCCGCGCGCCAGCGGTCACGCGTGAGCGCATGTATCTCGACACCATGCAGCAGGTTCTCAATAACACCAGCAAGGTGATCGTCGACCAGAGGGCGGGGAGCAACCTCCTGCTCCTCCCGCTGGACAAGCTGCTCTCCATGTCGGCCGCTGCCAGCGCCGCGCCGCCGCCGGAGAGCGCAGACCGCGCCAGCAGCACGCCGGAGCTGCAGGCCCCGACCGCCGCGCCGGGCGACACGCGCTCGCGCGATTCCTTCCGCAGCCGCGACCGGGAGGGGCGCCCGTGAACCGCAGCGTGAGCGTGGTTCTGATCGCCCTGGTTGTGATCCTCGTGATCGCCAGCCTGGCGCTGTTCACCGTCGACCAGCGCCAGAACGCAATCGTGTTCCGTCTGGGCGAGCCGGTGCACGTGATCACGAAGCCGGGCCTGTATCTCAAGCTGCCGCTGCTGGACAACGTGCGCTTCTTCGACGTGCGTATCCTGACCCTCGACGCGGATGAGCCGGAGCGCTTCATCACGTCCGAGAAGAAGAACGTCCTGGTGGATTCGTTCGTCAAATGGCGCATCGTCGACGTGGTCCAGTACTACATCAGCGTGGGCGGCGACGAGATGCGCACGCGCATCCGCCTGGCGCAGACCGTCAACGACAACCTGCGCGCCGAGTTCGGCAAGCGCACGATCCACGAGGTCGTGTCAGGTGAGCGTGATCACATCATGGAGCTCATGCGCGAGAAAGTCGACGTCGATGCCCGCAAGATCGGCGTGCAGGTGCTCGACGTGCGCATCAAACGCGTGGACCTGCCGCAGGAGGTGAGCGAGGCCGTCTACCGGCGCATGGAGGCGGAACGCAAGCGCGTCGCCAACGAGCTGCGCTCGCTCGGTTTCGCCGAGAGCGAGAAGATCCGTGCGGACGCTGACCGCCAGCGCGAAGTGATCGTTGCCGAGGCCAACCGCGATGCACAGCGCGTTAAAGGGCAGGGCGATGCGCGTGCTGCGGCGATATATGCCCAGGCGTTCCAGCAAAGTCCCGAGTTCTACTCCTTCTACCGCAGCCTCGAGGCCTACCGCCAGGGCCTCAAGAGCAAGAGCGACGTGATGGTGCTCGACCCGAGCTCGGATTTCTTCAAGTATCTGAAGAGCCCGACCGGCAGGCGCTAGCGCGCCGCCGCTTGAGGCGTCCGCTTCCCGATGTCGAGCGTTCTCTGGACCGCATTGGCTCTGGTGCTGGTGATCGAGGGAGCCCCGTTGCTGCTCGCTCCGTCGCGGTGGCGCGCGGTGGTGCGGCAGGTGTCCAGTCTGGCCGACGGTCAGCTGCGCTTCTTCGGACTTATACTGGTGCTGGTCGGGCTGGCCGTGCTCATTCTGCTCGGGCGCGATTGATCATGCGACGCTGGCTGCTGCCCGAGTACATCGAAGACATCCTGCCGGCCGAGGCGCGCCGCATCGAAGGGCTGCGGCGCCGCGTCCTCGACCTGTTCCGCACGCACGGCTACGAGCTGGTGATGCCGCCCATGCTCGAGTATCTCGAGTCGCTGCTCACGGGGACCGGCCACGACCTCGACCTGCGCACATTCAAGCTGGTGGACCAGCTGTCCGGGCGTCTGCTGGGGCTGCGCGCGGACATCACGCCGCAGGTCGCGCGCATCGACGCGCATCTGCTCAACCGCGAGGGCGTCACCCGCCTGTGCTACGCCGGCACCGTCGCGCACGCGCAGCCGTCCGGGCTGAACCGCACGCGCGAGCCTCTGCAGATCGGCGCCGAGGTGTACGGCCACGCAGGCGTGGAGAGCGACGTCGAGATCCAGTCGCTGCTGGTGAGCGCCTTGCGTGCGGCCGGCGTCGACGAGCCTTACCTCGACCTCGGACACGTCGCCGTGTTCCGCAGCCTCGTGCGGCGGGGCGGCGTGAGCGATCAGCTCGAGTCGGAGCTGTTCCGTGCGCTGCAGGCGAAGGACGTTCCGGCGCTGCGCGAGCTGGTCGCGCCGCTCGACGCGGCGCTGCGTGACGCGCTGTTGCTGCTCCCCGAGTTGTACGGGGGAGTGGCGGTCCTCGACCTTGCGCGCGAACGCTTGCCGAAATTTCCCGAGCTGCACAAGGCGCTGGCCGACATGCAGACCATCGCGACGCAGCTGGCTCCGGTGGTCGCGGTGCATTGCTTCGACCTCGCCGAGCTGCGCGGCTACCACTATCACAGCGGCGTGGTGTTCGCCGCCTACACCAAGGGCCATCCGACGGCGGTCGCGCTCGGTGGGCGGTACGACGAGGTGGGTCAGGCCTTCGGCCGTGCGCGCCCAGCCACCGGCTTCAGCCTCGACCTGCGCGAGCTCGCTGCGTTGGCCCCCGCGGGCGCCCCGGCGCGGGCCATTCTCGCGCCGCATGCCCCGCACGACGACGCACTGCGGCGTAAAGTGGAGCATTTGCGCGCGCAGGGGGAGATCGTGATTGTCGACCTGCCGGGGCATCAGGGCACGCGCAGCGAGCTCAATTGCGACCGGCAGCTCACGAATCGCGCCGGCACCTGGGAGATCGAGCGGCTCGCCTGAGGCGCGCCGGTCCAACGCCAAGGGCACGAAGGAAAAAATGGCACGCAACGTCGTCGTGATCGGCACCCAGTGGGGTGACGAGGGCAAGGGCAAAGTGGTCGACTGGCTGACGGACCACGCACAGGGCGTGGTGCGCTTCCAGGGCGGCCACAACGCGGGGCATACGCTGGTCATCGGCGGCCGTAAGACCGTACTGCATCTGATCCCGTCGGGTGTCCTGAGACGTGACGTCGCCTGCTTCATCGGCAACGGCGTGGTGGTTTCCCCGCAAGCGCTGTTGAGCGAGGTGCATACGCTGGAGCAGGCCGGCATCGAGGTGAGGCCGAGGCTCACGATCAGCGAGGCATGCCCGCTGATTCTCGCGTATCACGCCGCGCTCGACGTGGCGCGCGAAACCGCCAAAGGGGCCGGCAAGATCGGCACAACGGGGCGCGGCATCGGTCCGGCCTATGAAGACAAGGTGGCGCGGCGTGCGATCCGCATGCAGGACTTGTTTCACCGCGAGCGCCTGGCCGCCAAGCTGGGCGAGGTGCTCGACTTCCACAACTTCGTGCTGCGCCATTACTTCAACGTCGAGACGGTCGATTTTCAGCGCACGCTGGATGAGCTGCTGGCGCTTGCTGATCAGCTGAAGCCGATGGTGGGCGATGTCCCGCGCCGCTTGTTCGAAGCGCACAGCGCGGGGCGCAACCTGCTGTTCGAAGGTGCGCAGGGGACGCTGCTCGACGTTGATCACGGCACTTACCCATTCGTCACATCGAGCAACTGCGTGGCGGGTGCGGCGGCAGCGGGCAGCGGAGTTGGGCCGCAGATGCTGCACTATATATTGGGAATCACCAAGGCTTACACCACGCGGGTGGGGTCGGGCCCGTTCCCGACCGAGCTCGAGGACGACGTCGGGCGCCAGATGGCGGTGCGCGGCAAAGAGTTCGGCGCGACCACCGGCCGGCCAAGGCGCTGCGGCTGGTTCGACGCGGCCGCGCTCAAGCGCTCGATCCAGATCAATGGCATTTCCGGGCTGTGCGTGACCAAGCTCGACGTACTGGACGGCATGGAGACGCTGCAGATCGGCATCGGGTATCGCTTCGCCGGCGAATACCGCGACATCCTGCCGGTTGGCGCGGAGGAACTGGCCGAATGCGAACCCGTCTACGAAGAGTTGCCGGGCTGGACGCGCAGCACGCTGGGAGCGCGGAAGCTCGACGACCTGCCGGACGCTGCGCGTCGCTATCTCGAGCGCATCGAAGCGGTGTGCGGCGTACCGATCGACCTGATCTCGACCGGGGCCGAGCGCGACGACACGATCGTGCGGCGCCACCCATTCAAAGTGTGACGGTGGCTCCGCGCCACCGGAGCATGACCAGTGTCTTGGTGCCGAGAAGAGGACTCGAACCTCCACAGTCTTGCGACCGCCAGGACCTGAACCTGGTGCGTCTACCAATTCCGCCATCTCGGCACAGCGGGCCGCCATTTTATTGCAAAACCCCACCATGTCCAAGCAGCCGCCATCCTCGATCTGCGTCGAAACCGGCCTGAGCTGGCGCCCATGACGCGCCGAGCCGCAGTCGCCCCACAGCCTGGAAAGACCCGGAAACGCTCCGGCCTGCGCGCATCGGATCCGTTCCTCGACCGGGAGCAGCAACGCTACGAGGCTCCGCTGCCGAGCCGCGAGTGGATCCTCGCGGTGCTCAAGGATGCGGGAGTGCCGGTCAAGCCCGAGCGGCTGAACGCGCTGCTCGAGATCGGCGCATCCGAAACGGAGGCGTTCGAGCGCCGCTTGAGCGCCATGGAGCGCGACGGACAGATCATGCGCAACCGCGCGGGCGCCCTGTGCGTGGTCGAGAAGCTGGGGTTGATCCGCGGGCGCGTCGTCGGCCACCCCGACGGCTTCGGCTTCCTGGTCCCGGACGACGGCGGCGACGACCTCTTCCTGAGCCCCTGGGAGATGACCCGGGTGTTCCACGGTGACCGCGTGATGGCGCGGGTCGCGGGAACGGATCGGCGCGGCCGGCGCGAAGGCGCGATCGTCGAGGTTCTCGAGCGCGCACATACGCGCGTCGTTGGGCGGCTGCACGAGGAGCATGGCGTGTGTTATCTGGTGCCCGAAGACCGGCGCTTGAACCACGACATCCTCGTGCCGCGAGACGCGTGCAATGGCGCCAAGGGCGGACAGGTCGCGGTGGCCGAGATCATCGAGCAGCCCGACCGGCACGTGAAACCGGTTGGACGGATCGTCGAGGTGCTGGGCAACTACGCCGATCCGGGCATGGAAGTGGAGATCGCGCTGCGCAAGCACGATCTGCCGCACGTGTTCCCGCCGGCGGCGCAGGCGCTCGCGAGCGCACTGCCCACCGCGGTGCGCAAGAGCGATTGGAAGGCCAGGCGCGATCTCACCGGGCTGCCGCTCGTGACGATCGACGGCGAAACGGCGAAGGACTTCGACGACGCCGTGTACTGCGAGCGCGAGGGCAAGGGGTACCGGCTGTGGGTGGCCATCGCGGACGTGAGCCACTATGTCAAGCACGGCGACGCGCTCGACCTCGAGGCGCGTGCGCGCGGCAATTCGGTGTATTTCCCGCGCCGCGTAATCCCGATGCTGCCGGAAGCGCTGTCGAATGGTCTGTGCTCGCTCAACCCGGATGTCGAGCGCCTGTGCCTCGCGTGCGAGATGGCAATCGACGCGCGCGGCAAGATCAGGGACTACCGCTTCTACTCTGCCGTGATGCGCTCTCATGCCCGGCTTACTTACACCTCGGTCGCCCAGGCGCTCGCCGATCCGCGCGGCACCGAGGGGCGCCGTCAAAGCGAGCTTCTCGAGCATCTGCGCGACCTGCACGCGTTGTTCCGTGTGCTGGTCAAAGCGCGCGAGCGCCGCGGCGCCATCGACTTCGAGTCGATGGAAACGCGCATGGAATTCGACGAGCAAGGCAAGATCACGGCGATACATCCGGTGGAACGCAACGACGCTCATCGGCTGATCGAGGAATGCATGCTCGCGGCCAATGTCTGTGCGTCAGAGATTCTGCAGGCGCGCGGGCAGCCCGCGCTGTACCGTGTCCACGAGGGGCCCACGCCGGAGAAGCTCGAAGCGTTGCGCCAGTTCCTGCGCGAGTTCGGCCTGCAGCTTGGAGGAGGTGAGGACCCGCGCGCCCCGGACTACGCCGAGCTGCTGAGGGAGATCCGCGGGCGGCCTGACTACCAGCTGCTGCAGACCGTTCTGCTGCGCTCGCTGCAGCAGGCGGTGTACAGCCCCGAGAACGTGGGGCATTTTGGCCTGGCGTACGAGGCTTACACGCACTTCACTTCACCGATCCGGCGCTATCCGGATCTGCTCGTGCACCGCCGGATCAAGGCGGTGCTCGCGGGCGAGATCTACCAGCCGGGCGATTGGGCCGAGCTCGGCCGGCATTGCTCCGAGACCGAGCGGCGCGCCGACGACGCCACCCGCGACGTCGAAGCGTGGCTCAAGGCGTACTACATGCGCGGACGCATCGGCGAGCATTTTTCCGGCACGATCAGCGGTGTGGCTGCTTTCGGAGTGTTCGTGGCGCTGGACGAGGTGCATGTGGAGGGCCTGGTGCACGTGTCCGAGCTGGGCAACGACTACTTCCAGTACGACGCGGCTCGCCATCAGCTCGTTGGCGAGCGCACGCGGCAGCGTTTTCGCCTGGGCGACCGCATCCAGGTGACCCTCGTGCGCGCGGACCTCGAGACCGCGCGCCTAGAGTTCGTATTGACCGGCAAGCGGCGGTGATGGCGCGCGACGCTCAGCTCATCTTCGGGTTCCACGCGGTGCATGCCCGGCTGCGTCATCATCCCGACAGCGTGCAGGAGATCTTCGTCAACGCCGGGCGGCACGATCACCGGCTGCGCGACTTGGTCGCTACGGCGCAAGCGCGCGGCGTTCGCGTGATACCCGTGGACGCAGAGCGGCTGCAAGGCTTTTCCGTATACGGCAGACATCAAGGTGTGATCGCCCGCGTCGCGCCGGTGCGCGCCGCTCACAGCCTCGAGGAGGTGATCGCAGCGAGCGGCGCGCAGGCTCTACTCCTAGTGCTAGACGAGGTCACCGACCCGCACAACCTCGGCGCCTGCCTGCGCGTGGCGGACGCGCTGGGCGCACACGCGGTGGTCTGCCCGAAGGACCGCTCGGTGGGCCTCACACCGGCTGTCGCCAAGGTGGCCAGCGGCGCCGCCGAGAGCGTCCCGTTCATAGCCGTCACCAATCTCGCGCGCAGCCTGGATGAGATGAAAGAGCTCGGGCTGCAGGTCCTCGGCGCTGATCAATCAGGGGCCGAAGGTTTGGCCGAAAGCGATCTGGCCGGCCCGCTCGCGTGGGTCCTCGGTGCCGAAGGAAAGGGTATGCGGCGTCTCACGCGCGAGCGCTGCGATCGTCTGGTGCGTATCCCGATGCTCGGTCAGGTGGAAAGCTTGAATGTTTCGGTGGCCGCGGCGCTCTGCCTGTACGAGACCCGGCGTCGGCGGGCCCGTGCTTGAGCCGCGCGGCATGTGCCTGATATACTTTCAAATTCGCTTCGCCGGCGGCAGCAGCCGGTGCCGCGAAAATCCACACACCCGCGCAAGTTAAGGTGCCGGTTTGCCGGTCTCGAGGCGTGGGTGGAGGCCTAACCTTAACTGGAGATGAATTCGTGGCAGTGACCATGCGTCAGATGCTGGAGGCGGGGGTGCACTTCGGTCACCAGACCCGCTACTGGAACCCGAAGATGGCGCCGTACATCTTCGGTCACCGCAACAAGATTCACATCGTCAACCTCGAGAAGACGCTCGAGATGTACAACCGCGCCTTGCACTACGTGCGGCAGTTGGCGGCGAACAAGGGCACGATATTATTCGTCGGCACCAAGCGCCAGGCGCGCGACATCATCCGTGAAGAAGCCACGCGCTCAGGCTCGCCTTTCGTCGACTACCGCTGGCTCGGAGGCATGCTGACCAACTACAAGACGGTGAAGCAGTCGATCAAGCGCCTCAAGGACATGGAGCAGATGGTGCAAGACGGGACCGTCGAGCGGCTGCCGAAGAAGGAGCAGCTGCACTTTCAGCGGGAGCAGTCGAAGCTCGAACGCAGCCTTGGCGGGATCAAGGACATGAACGGCCTGCCCGACGCGATGTTCGTGATCGACGTCGGCTATCAGAAGGGCGCTGTGCAGGAGGCCAACAAGCTGAACATTCCGGTCGTCGCCGTGGTGGACAGCAACAACTCCCCGGATGGGGTGGATTACGTGATTCCCGGCAACGATGACTCGAACCGCGCCATCACGCTTTACGTCCGCGGCATGGCCGACGCCGTCCTGGAGGGCCGTTCCCAGATCATCCAGGAGATCGTCACCGATGAGTTCGTTGAGGTGGAGGGCAGTGAGGACGCGGCGCGCTGAAGCCATGCGTATCCAGTGTCGATCGGGGGCGCGAGGCCCCCTTTTTTTGATTGTCGAGGGGTAGCGCGCTGCGCACCCGCAATAAGTCAGGAGAACAGCATGGCGGAAATCAGCGCAGGCCTGGTGAAGCAGCTGCGCGACAAGACGGACGCGCCGATGATGGAGTGCAAGAAGGCGCTGACCGAAGCCGGCGGGGATCTGGGCAAGGCCGAAGAGCTCCTGCGTGTACGGCTGGGCAACAAGGCCAGCAAAGCGGCCAGCCGGGTCACTGCGGAAGGCGTGGTGGGAACGGTCATCGTTTCGGGCGCCAAGCTCGGCGCCATCGTGGAGGTCAACTGCGAGACGGATTTCGTGGCCAAGAACCAGGACCTCCTCGTTTTTGCGCGCGCGCTGGCCGAGCTGGTAGCAGCGCGCAGCCCGGCCGACGTTGGGGCGCTCTCGGGCCTTCCGCTGGATGGGACCAGCGTCGAGCAGGTTCGCACAGCACTGGTGGGGCGCATCGGGGAGAACCTTTCGATCCGCCGCTTCGAGCGCCTCGAGGCCAGGGGCAGAGTCGTGAGTTACGTGCACGGCGGTGCCAAGATTGGGGTGCTGGTGGACGTGGTAGGCGGTGACGACGCCCTCGGTAAGGATCTGGCGATGCACATCGCCGCCAGCAAGCCCGTCGCGTTGTCCAGAGACCAAGTGCCCGCCGAGCTGATCGCCAAGGAGCGCGCCATCGCTGCGCAGAAGGCCGCCGAGTCGGGCAAGCCGGCGGACATCGTCGACAAGATGGTGGAGGGCAGCGTGCAGAAGTTCCTCAAGGAGGTGACTCTGCTCGGTCAGCCATTCGTGAAGGACGACAAGCGCACCGTGGAACAGGTGCTGAAAGCCGCGGGGGCACAGGTGGCTGGCTTCGTGCTTTACGTCGTGGGCGCGGGCATCGAGCGCAAGCAGAGCGACTTCGCCGCCGAAGTGGCGGCCCAGGCCGAGGCCGCGAGCCGTTCCGGCAGACACGGGGACGGGAAGCCGGCCTGAGCCACGCAGAGATACCATAGGTGAGCTGACCGCCTCTGACGCCGATGGAATCCCAACCCGTCTACAAGCGCGTTCTGCTCAAGCTGTCGGGGGAAGCGCTTATGGGCGACGATGCATATGGCATCAACCGTGCGACGCTGGAACGCATCGTCGCGGAGGTGGCCGAGGTCGTACGCATGGGCGTCGAGCTGGGCATCGTCATCGGCGGTGGTAACATCTTCCGAGGGGTAGCGCTCGGCGCGGCCGGCATGGACCGCGCCACCGCCGATTACATGGGGATGCTGGCGACGGTGATGAACGCACTCGCTTTGCAGGACGCCATGCGACAGATCGGAGTGGCGAGCCGTGTGCAGTCGGCGCTCAACATCGAGCAGGTGGTCGAGCCCTATATCCGTGGCAAAGCCATGCGTTATCTCGAGGAGGGCAAGGTCGTCATCTTCGGCGCAGGCACGGGCAACCCGTTTTTCACCACCGACACGGCGGCGGCGCTGCGCGGCATGGAGATGAACGTTGACATCGTGCTCAAGGCCACCAAGGTGGACGGCGTCTACACCGACGACCCCAATGTCAACCCCGACGCGATGCGCTATAAGCGCGTGACGTTCGACGAAGCGATCGTCAAGAACCTGAAGATCATGGACGCCACAGCCTTGACGCTGTGCCGTGACCAGAACCTGCCAGTGAGTGTATTCAGCATCGTCAAGCCGGCCGCGCTCAAGCGCGTGATCCTGGGTGAGGACGAAGGAACGCTGGTTCACAACTGATGGAGCCCGACTATGATTGCAGACGTCAAGAAATCGGCTGAC